>NZ_AXCA01000164.1:0-2220 GCF_000475415.1 Halomonas sp. PBN3
GAGTCGACCTTCGCCACGGTCCGTCTGCGGAGCAAGCGGAGCCGGAACTGCGGATCCCGGGCGACGACCCTGGCGATGGTCTTCAAGCTGCTCCAGAGCGCCGAGAAACGCTGGAAGCGCATCAAGGGGTTCAGCAAGCTGGAGCTGGTCGTGAACAACGTCCGGTTTCAGGATGGGGAGCAGGTAAACGATCAATCAGACAGGACTGCCGCCTGACTGCCATCCACCAGATTTGAGTGCGCCAGGCAAAGCCTGGACATCCGGGAAACCGAGAAGGTGGAAAGGATGTCGTGAAACCCAGTGGGTGAAAGTCCCACCCGGCCAAGGCTAGCCACCAGCCGGCAGCGAGTGTTGCGTGGTGTCGGGTAACCGCCGCTGCGAAGCGTACACAGCGAGTGGATAGGCCGTGTGATAGAGCCCCGAAATTGTGGTAGTGGCAGTCGCCGACAGTTTTCAAATGCTGGAAGGCAACACGACCCTGCCGTATGGCTTGGCAGGGAAGGGCCGCCGGGGTCGAAGAGCAGGGCATGTCCATACAGGGGTTTCCCAGGAACCTGGGAGGCCCGTCCTTCTCCTCTGAACGACAAAGGTACAGGCATGGGGCTGCCTGCGGCGAAAGCTCCCGGTCCGGTGCTGTCGTGCCTGACGGTACCGGAAGCAAACAACAGGCACTCAGGGGGTACGGCCAGGCGACCATAAGGAGCCAGCCGGATGGAAGGGCGGGAGTCGGAGTCGCTCATAGTACCGAAGAAGGCGGGGAACCTACTCGACGGGACCCGCTGGAGGGAAGGGGCGGCCAATCATCAGAACTGCACGAGGGCAACATGACAGGTGCACAGGAACCTGAGGTCATGTCCACGAAACAAGTGCGGATAGCAGCGCTGGCAGAGCGCTTCCCGCAGCGTGCCTTCACGTCACTGGCGCATCATATCGACGCCCAGTGGCTGAGGACGGCCTACCTGATGACGCGCCGTGACGGCGCCGTCGGGATCGACGGCCAGACGGCGGACGACTTCGCGCGCGACTTCGAGGCTAACGTCCAGCGTCTGCTGGAAGCGGCCAAGAGCGGTCGCTACCGGGCGCCGCCGGTGCGGCGCGTCAATATTCCCAAGGGAGACGGGCGCTCCACACGGCCGATTGGCATTCCTACCTTCGAAGACAAGGTCCTGCAACGTGCCGTGGTGGCCCTGCTGGAGCCGCTCTATGAGCATGATTTTCACGAGTGCTCGTATGGTTTCCGGCCGGGGCGCTCGGCGCATCAGGCCATCGGAACGGTGAGGAATGGCCTGATGTCGATGGGCGGAGGCTGGGTCATTGATCTGGACATCAAAGCCTTCTTCGACACGATCGACCACCAGCACCTGCGTGCGTTTCTGCAGCAACGAGTGAAGGACGGCGTGATCCTCCGCCTGATCGGCAAGTGGCTCAAGGCCGGGGTATTGGACGCCGGGCAATGGCAGAAGGGCGAGATAGGCAGCCCACAAGGGGGTGTGATTTCCCCCTTGCTGGCGAATGTCTACCTCCACTACGTGCTGGATGAGTGGTTTGAGCAAGACGTCAAACCACGCCTGCGCGGACGAGCATTCTCGGTGCGCTTCGCCGATGATGCCGTGCTCGCCTTCAGCAACGAAGCTGATGCCCGCAAGGTGCTGGAGGTACTGGCCAAGCGCTTTGCGCGCTTCGGCCTTACCCTGCACCCGACCAAGACTCGGCTGGTACGGTTTCGGCCACATCGCGAGCTACGGGCCGAGACCTTCGACTTCCTGGGCTTTACCTATTACTGGGGGAAGTCCCTGCGTGGACGCTGGATCATCAAGCAGAAAACGGCCAAGGACCGGTTCAAGCGAGGCCTGAAGCGAATTTCGCTGTGGTGCCGAGCCAACCGCCACCTGCCCCTGCGTGATCAGCACCGCCAACTCTGTCGAAAGGTTATGGGGCACTATGCGTACTACGGGATAACCCACAACATCGAGTCTCTGCAACGCTTCCAATACAGGGTTCAGACAACCTGGATCAAGTGGCTCAGGAGGCGATCGCAGAGAGGATGGTTCCCGTGGGAGAAGGCAAGGCAACTGTTGCTGACACTCCCGTTACCGCGAGCGAGAATCGTGCACCGAGCGTCCTTCGTGTGAACCTGACGGTTGAGGAGCCGAGTGCGTCAATCGCGCACGCTCGGATCTGTGGGGGGCCGGAACGAGCAATCGTCCGGTCTACCCGACC
>NZ_AXCA01000165.1:0-646 GCF_000475415.1 Halomonas sp. PBN3
GGGATTACCTTATTTATTTATTCACGCCACCTGCTTTTCTGGTTCGATGACGGAGACCTGGAGCTCCCGCTCCGGGTTGAGTGACACGGTGCCGATCGGCGTCCAGTTGCGGGTCTTGCCGCTCCAGCGAGCGGGATTGGCATCACGCGCCGCCTGATTGATGACGTGGCGCTTGGCCAGCACTGCCTTGTCTTCGCCCGCATGGCGCTGTGCCGGCGTCACCAGGCGGATCCCGCTGTGGCGATGCTCGTGGTTGTACCATTGGACGAAGCCGGCCACCCACTCTTGCGCGTCGCTAAGCGTGGCGAACCCGTGTATGGGGTAACAGGGCCGGTACTTGCAGGTGCGGAACAGCGCCTCCGAGTAGGGATTGTCATTGCTGACCCGCGGTCGGCTGAAGGAGGGCGTGATGCCGAGCTCATGCAACTTCTCCAGCAGCGTGGCGCCCTTGAAGGGGCTGCCGTTGTCCGCATGAAGCACCAGCGGCTGGTCAATGATCCGTTCTGCCAGCACGGCACGCTCCAGCACGGTGCGGGAGTTGTGGGCCGACTCGGCCAGGAACACCTCCCAGCCGGTGACCTTGCGGCTGAAGATGTCGACCATCATGACCAGGTAGTAGTGCTGCCCCTTGATCGGGCCGCCCAGT
>NZ_AXCA01000166.1:0-51098 GCF_000475415.1 Halomonas sp. PBN3
GGTGGCACAGCCGGCCAGCAGCACGGCGGCGGCCAGCGGAGCCATGAAGCGAAGGGGCTTGGTCATCGTGGCATTCTCCTTGGTTGGGTCGTTGGCCCGGTCGATCGTCCCTGGGGCCGTCAATGGCAGCGGTTGCGATGAGCGTAGCACAGGCGCCATCAGCTCTCGTCGATGGACGCCAGCAGTTCGTTCAAGAATAGTAGACCGCGGGGGGAGGCTTGAAGCCTGTCGGCATCTTCCACCAGAAGTCCTTTTTTGCGGGCACCGGCGAGCCGTGCCGTGAGCCTCTCCCGCGGCTGGCCGGTGGCGGCCTCCCACACCGCCATCGGCACCCCCTCGGGGAGGCGCAGGGCATTCATGGCGAACTCCAGCGCCAGCTCCTCGCGGTCGACGGGGTGGGCATCGGCGACGAAGCCGCGCGGGTCCTGGCGGCGGCGCAGGTAGGCCTCGGGCTGGCGGCTCTTCCAGCGGCGCTCGATGGCCAGGCCGCCGGCGCCATCGGCCCGGCTCAGCTTGCCGTGGGCCCCGGCGCCGATCCCCAGGTAGTCGCCGAAGCGCCAGTAGTTGAGGTTGTGGCGCGAACGCCTCCCCGGGCGGGCATAGGCCGAGATCTCGTAGCGCTGCAGGCCCGCCGCCTCCAGGCGCTCGTGGCCGCGATCCTGGATCTCCCACAACGCCTCCTCCTCGGGCAGCGCCGGCGGGTAGCGGTAGAACTCGGTATTGGGCTCCAGGGTGAGCTGGTACCAGGAGAGGTGCTCCGGCGCCAGCGCCAGGGCCCGCTCCAGGTCCGCCAGGGCCATCTCCGGCGTCTGCCCGGGCAGGCCATGCATCAGGTCGACGTTGAGGTTGTCGAAGCCCGCCGCGCGCGCCTCGGCGAAGGCCGCCTCGGCGTCGGCGCCGTCGTGGATGCGGCCCAGCGCCGCGAGCTGCTCGGCCTGGAAGCTCTGTACCCCCAGCGATAGGCGGTTGACCCCCGCCTCGCGGTACCCGGCGAAGCGGCCACGCTCTAGGGTGCCGGGGTTGGCCTCCAGGGTGATCTCGCTATCGGCCGCCAGCGGCAGGCGCGCGGCGACCCCTTCCAGCAGGCGACGGTAGAAACCGGCGGAGAGCAGGCTCGGGGTGCCGCCGCCGATGAAGACGCTGACCAGCTCGCGCCCGCCGGCGAGCGGCAGGTCGGCGTCGAGATCGGCCAGCAACGCCTCGAGGTATTCTGCCTCGGGCAGCGTCGCCGAACGGCCGATGCCGTGGGAGTTGAAGTCACAGTAAGGGCACTTGCGCACGCACCACGGCACGTGCACATAGAGCGCAAGCGGGGGCAGCGAGGTCATGGGGCCTCGTCGGCGCCGCGGAAGCGCTCGACCAGCGCCTGCAGTGCCCGTCCGCGATGGCTCAGGCGGTTCTTCTCCGCCGCCGGCAGCTCGGCGACGCTCAGCCCCTGGTCGGGGAGCCAGAACAGCGGGTCATAGCCGAAGCCGCCTTCGCCGCGGGGGTGCGCGAGGATCTCGCCCTCCCAGCTGCGCTGGACGATGACCGGCACGGGGTCCTCGGCATGGCGCAGGTAGACCAGCACGCACCAGTAGCGCGCGGCGCGCCGTCCCTCGGGCACCTCGGCCAGGGCCTCGAGCAGCCGCGCGTTGTTGCGTGCATCGCTCTTGGGCTCGCCGGCGAAGCGCGCCGAGTAGATGCCGGGCGCCCCGTCGAGGGCATCGACCTCCAGCCCCGAGTCGTCGGCCAGGGCCGGCAGGCCACTGACGCGGCTCGCCTCGCGGGCCTTGAGCAGGGCGTTCTCGACGAAGGTCAGGCCGCTCTCCTCCACCTCGGGCACGGCGAAGTCGGACTGGGGACGCACCTGCATGCCCAGCGGCGCCAGCAGCTGGGCGAACTCGCGCAGCTTGCCGGGGTTGCCGCTGGCCAGCACCAGGGTCGCGGATAGGGTCATCGGGCTCCTCTCGGTGACGGGGTGGGCCTTATCCAAGGGTGACATGCTCCTGGATCAGCCCCACCAGGGTTTCGGCGGCGTTGTCCGCGGTGGTGTCGAGATGCACCAGGTGCAGGCGCTCCTCATCGGCGAAGGGCTCGAAGCGTCGCTGCTGGCTGGCCAGCACCGCCAGGCTCTCCTCGACGGCGCCTCCCTGGCGGTGGGCACGCTTCTCGATGCGCCGGCGCAGGGTCGCGTCGTCGGCCTCGAAGCTGACCAGCAGGCAGGGCAGGCCACGCGCCTCGGCCTGCTGGCGCAGCAGGTCGCGCTGGGCCCGGGTCAGGCAGGTGGCATCCACGCAGGCGGGGATGCCGGCATCCAGCAGCAGGCCGGCGCAGCTCGCCAGGCGCCGGTAGGTGGCCGCCGTGGCCGCCTCGCCGAAGATATCCACAACCGAGGCGTCGGCGTCGCCCTGTGGATGGATCGAGGCGTCGTCGGCCTGGGCCAGGCGCTGGCGCTCCGCCTCGGAGCTGACGCGGATCGCCCCGAGGCCGGTGACCAGTCCGCGGGTGAAGCGGCTCTTGCCGCTGCCGGAGACCCCCACGGCGATGATCAACGGCGGGAAGCGGAACTCGGCGATGCGCTCGGCCAGCGCCAGGTAGCGACGGCACTCGGCCATGCTCTCGGCGAGCAGGGCGGGGTGCTCCGGATCCCGGCCGGCGGCGGGGCGACGGCGCAGGGCGCGGCGCGCGGCGCTTACCGCGTGGCAGGTACCGTAGAGCGACAGCAGGCGGGCCAGCTCGTAGTCACCGGCGTAACGCAGGTAGCGATCCAGCGCCAGCCGGGTCAACGCCGGGGCCTCGCGCCCCTCCAGACCGACCAGCAGCGCCGCCAGGTCGCTGGCGGGGTCGTCGGCGAGCTCGGCGCCGGGCACCTCGAGGTCGCGTCCGATGGCATTGACCAGCAGCGGCCGGCCCTCGTGGCACAGCCGGCTGCCGGGGTGGCGGTGCGCCCAGCTCGGCACCCGCCGTGCGGCCCTCGCCTCGAGCAGCGGGGTCAGGCGCACCCGGTCCTGCTCGAACCAGCGGCCGAGCTGGTCGAGCCGCTGGCGCTCCTCGTCATCGAGCAGGGCCTCGCGGATCGCCGCCAGCTCGGCCGTCATGGTGCGCGCGAGGGGCTCGCCGGCAGGCTGCTCTTCGGCGTCGTGGGAAGCCGCCCCGCGATGGTAGGCCACCAGGGCGTCGATCAGCGCCTCCAGCTCCAGGCTCTCGCCGCTGGCGGCCGGGTCGGCGATGGGGGGTGAGCGCATGGCGATTCTCCCGCTGGGGGTGGACAGGTCAGGCCTCGCGCTGCATCGCGTCGAAGGCCTTCTCGGCGGCATCCAGGGTGAACTGGATGTCCTCCGGGGTGTGGGCACTGGACATGAAGCCCGCCTCATAGGCCGAGGGTGCCAGGTAGACCCCCTCGTCGAGCATCGCCGAGAAGAAGCGGCGGAAGGCGTCGGCGTCGCAGGCGGTGGCCTGGGCGAAGTTGTCCACACGGCTCTGGCCGGTGAAGAAGAGCCCGAACATGCCCCCGGCACGCTGGGTGATCATCTCCACGCCGGCGGCGTCGGCACGCTCCTGGAGGCCGTGGCAGAGGGTCTCGACGCGCTGCGCCAGGGCATCGTGGAAGCCGGGCTCGCGCAGCTTGGTGAGCAGGGCGATGCCCGCGGCCATGGCCAGCGGGTTACCGGAGAGGGTACCCGCCTGGTAGATGGGCCCCAGCGGCGAGATGTTGGACATGATCGCCTCGCTGCCGCCGAAGGCCCCCACCGGCATGCCGCCGCCGACGATCTTGCCCAGGCAGGTGAGATCGGGGCACACCCCGTAGTGGGCCTGGGCGCCGCCCATGGCGACCCGGAAGCCGGTCATCACCTCGTCGAAGATCAGCACGCTGTCATGGGCGTCACAGACCCGGCGCAGGCTCTTCAGGAAGCCCGGCTGGGGCGGGATGCAGTTCATGTTGCCGGCCACCGGCTCGACGATGATGCAGGCCACCTGGTCGCCGATCTCCTCGAAGCACTGCTCCACGGCATCGATGTCGTTGTAGGCCAGGGTCACGGTGTGCTCGGCCAGCGACGCCGGCACCCCGGGGGAGCTGGGCTCGCCGTGGGTCAACGCCCCCGAGCCCGCCTTGACCAGCAGCGAGTCGGAATGGCCGTGGTAGTTGCCCTCGAACTTGATGATCTTGTCGCGTCCTGTGACGCCGCGCGCCAGGCGGATCGCCGACATGGTGGCCTCGGTGCCGGAGTTGACCATGCGCACCATCTCGATGGAGGGGATCATCTCGCAGATCAGGTCCGCCATGGTGGTCTCGATGGCGGTGGGGGTGCCGAAGGAGAGGCCGCCGTCGAGCCGGCTGCGCACCGCGCCGAGCACCTCGGGGTCGGCGTGACCGGTGATCATCGGTCCCCAGGAGCCCACGTAGTCCACGTAGCGCTTGCCCTCCACGTCGAACAGGTAGGCACCCTGGGCGCGCTCCATGAACACCGGCGGACGCTGCAGCCCCTTGAAGGCGCGTACCGGGGAGTTGACCCCGCCGGGGATGTGTCGGCAGGCCTGGGCGAAGAGCTCGGCGGAGGTGGTCATGTCGTGTCTCGTCCTCGAGGCTGTGGATAATTCTCTGGATAAACTATTCACAGGGGGTGAAGTGGCGGTGAACACCGCCCATCTGGGCGCATCCGCGGCCCCCCGTGTCTCTCCCCATTCTCGGTGCTCCGGCCCGCAAAGGCCATACCCCCTCAGCGAGAGGCCGGGGCCGCATGCGGCGAGAGGCCAGGCAGGCGCCACAGCCGCCGGGGCAGCCGCTGGGCCTGGCCCGGTCGCCAGCCGTGGGCCAGCGCCTCCCAGGTAAAGGCCTGGGCCTGCTCGCAGGCCGCTACCAGCGACTCGCCGGCGGCCAGCCGCGCCGCCAGGCAGGACGCCAGGGTGCAGCCGGAGCCGTGGAAGCGCCCGTCCAGCCGCGGCCAGCTCCACTGGCGACTCTGGTCCGGCGTGTGCAGGGTGTGCGCCACCCGCCCTTGCGGGGTGCCCGGTACCGGGTCGTCGGTGGCGGTCACCAGCACCCCCTGGCAGCCCAGCTGCATCAGCGCCACGGCCCGCTCGGTATCCTCCTCGAGACCCGGGGAGAGCCGCGCCAGCTCCCCCCGGTTGGGGGTGAGGATATCCACCCGCGGCAGCAGTCGCTCCCGGTAGGCGTCGACCAGCTCGATTGTGGATAACTCCCGGCCGCCGCCGGCACGCAGCACCGGGTCGGCCACCACCGGCACCCCTGGGAAGCGCCCGAGGATATCGGTGACGGCGTCCAGGGTCGCCAGGTCGGCCACCAGCCCGACTTTGATCGCCGCCACCGCGAACTCGTCGAGGGCGGCGACGCTCTGGCGCATCAAGGCGGGGTCGGCGGGCACCACGGCGGCGACGTCGCGACAGGACTGCACGGTCAGGGCGGTGGGCACGGTCAACGCCCAGCCGCCCGCTGCGGCCACCGCCTCGGCGTCGGCCACCAGGCCGGCGCCGCCGGTGGGGTCGTGGCCGGCCAACACCAACACCGTGGGCAGGTGGGGCTCGAGGGCCGCCTCGCCGGCCATCAGAAGGGCTTGAGCACGGCAAGGAAGATGATGATCAGCAGGGCGATCACCGGCAGCTCGTTGAACCAGCGGAAGAAGACGTGACCCCGCTTGCAGCGCGCCTCGGCGAACTGCTTCAGGTAGATCAGGCAGACATGGTGGTAGCCCACCAGCAGCGCCACCAGCAGCAGCTTGGCGTGGATCCAGCCCTGGGTCAGCCAGCCGGGGTTGAGCACCAGCAGCATGCCGCCGAACAGCAGCACGGCGATCATCGAGGGGGTCATGATGCCGCGGTAGAGCTTGCGCTCCATGACCAGGAAGTGGTCGATCGCCTGCTGCTCGCCACGGTCACGCGCCATGGCGTGGTAGACATAGAGCCGTGGCAGGTAGAAGAGGGCGGCGAACCAGGTGACCATGGCGATCAGGTGCAGGGCCTTGAACCACAGGGTCATGGGAGCTCCTTGCGGGAATGGGGAAGTGGGTGCGGCGTCAGTCCTCGACGCGGTAGAAGCGTTCGATGGCGCCGCGGGTGATGATACCGGAAATCCGCTTCTGCTTCGGCCGGTGGCCGTGCTCCACGTAGAGGGCATCGAGCATCGAGTCGTTGAGCTTGTTGAAGGCCTCGGAGAGGGTGGCCTGCAGCCCGATGGGGGCCAGCTCCAGGCGCACCCCGGGGATCTCGAGCAGGTCCACGGGGGGCGCCTCCTCCTTGTCGCGGCTCTTCTCCCGCGCCTTGTCCCTGACCTTCTCCTTGAGCTTGCGCTTCCTGGCCGGCTTCTCCTCGCCGTCGCCCTCCGTCGCCGCCTCCTCGGCGGGCACGTCGGTCTCCTCCTCCTCGGCGGCACGCTTCTCCTCCTCGGCCGCCTGCTCGGTGAGCCAGCGAGCCAGGTCGGCGGCCTTCAGCGCCAGCACCGGCTTGTCGTCGCTGGAGCGCTCGATCAACACCCACACCGGCTCCGACTCCAGCAGCGCGCGCGCCTTCTCCCGACTCACCATGCGCTGGGTGCGTACCAGCCGGCGCTCCATCACCGCCGGCACCGAGACCCGGGAGAGCGCCTGCATCAACGGCTGCTGCAGGGGGTGTAGCCCCTGGCGGGTCACGCTGATGAAGAAGCCACCGCAGCGGCACAGCTGGCGAGCGGTGAGGCAGGAGACCACCACCGCCAGCATGCCGGGGAGGATGATGTTGGGATTATGGGTCAGCTCGAGCAGCGCCATCAGCGCCGCCAGCGGGGCCTGCAGCACCGCGCCCATCATCGCCGCCATGCCCAGCATGGCGTAGAGCGCCGGGTCGGAGGCCTCGATGGGCAGCAGCCACTGGCCGGCCAGGCCGCACAGCGCCCCGGCGGCGCCGCCCACCACCAGCACCGGACCGATGATGCTCACCGGGATCCCGCAGGCCACGGTGCCGGCGGTGAGCAGCAGCTTGCCGACGGCCACGGCGAGCAGCACGTCCACCGCCACCGAGCCGGAGAGCGTCGCCTGCAGGGTGTCGTAGCCCATGCCCTGGACCTGGGGGTACCACCAGGCCACCGCGGCCACCACGCCACCCGCCAGCAGGAAACGCAGCGCCATGGGCAGGCCCTCGAGGCGCGGTCCCAGCCGCGAGACCCGCACGAAGAGCCCCGCCAGCAGGCCGATGGCCAGGGCGCTGACGATGATCCAGGGCAGATCGAGGAGGGAGTTGAGATGGAGGTCGGGCACGCCGATCGCCGGGTCGGGGCCGTAGACCAGCTGTGCCACCACCGCGCCCATGGTGGAGGCCAGGATCACCGGCATGAAGCCGATGATGGTGTACTCCATCATCACCACCTCCATGGCGAAGATGACCCCGGCGATGGGCGTGTTGAAGGAGGCGGCGATGCCCGCCGCGGTGCCGCAGGCGACCAGCACCCGCAGGCTGTTGTGGGGCAGGCGCAGGCGCTGCCCCAGGCCGCTGGAGGCGGCCGCCCCGAGATGGATCGCCGGACCCTCGCGGCCGGCGGAGAGGCCACCCACCACCGAGACCAGGCCCACCACCCACTGGGTGAGCCAGTTGCGCAGCGGGAAGCGCCCCTGGTGATAGGCCAGGCGGTCGATCACGTGGACCACCCCGATCTGGCGCCCGGCGCCGGGCGTCGCCCACATCCACAGGCCGATCAGCGCCACCGCCGCCAGCGGCATCAGGCTGCGCAGCGCCGGCGGCAGGGCCTCGAACGCCTCGGGGCTGCCGCCCGGCAGAAGCCACAGCCCGCCCAGCTCCAGCAGGCTGCGGAACCCCACCATCAGCGCCCCGGTCAACAGGCCCGAGACGACCCCCAGCACGCAGAGTTGCGGCAGGGCATCCACGTTGGCAAGCTGTTGACGAAAGCGCTCCAGTCCATGACCGGCATCGAGGCGAGGCAATCGCGGCACGTCGCGGTATCCTTTACGACGGAGGAACGACCCTGGCGGTCCTTCATCTGTGTATCATATTCCCGCGGGGCGATGACAGCCCGGCCCCCTCCCTTCCTGGCCGCCATCGCAGCTGACTCGATCTCGATAGCGAAAGGCGTCGGGTACAGGTCTAAAAGGAAACCGGCGAGCCATATCGGCTCTACCCGCACCACTTGCCCCTTCAACCCAAGGAGTCCCACGTGATCAAGGTCGGAATCGTCGGCGGCACCGGCTATACCGGCGTCGAGCTGCTCAGGCTGCTGGCCCAGCACCCCGAGGTGAAGGTCGAGGCCATCACCTCTCGCTCCGAGGCCGGCCTGGCCGTCGCCGAGCTCTACCCCAACCTGCGCGGCCACTACGACGGCCTGACCTTCAGCGAGCCCGACGCCGAGCGCCTGGGCGCCTGCGACGCCGTCTTCTTCGCCACCCCCCATGGCGTCGCACACGCCCTGGCCGGGGAGCTGCTCGAACGCGGCACCCGGGTCATCGACCTCTCGGCGGACTTCCGCCTGCGTGACGCCGCGGAGTGGGCGCAGTGGTATGGCCAGCCCCACGGCGCCCCCGAGCTGCTCGAGGAGGCCGTCTACGGCCTGCCGGAGGTCAACCGCGAACGCATCCGCCGCGCCCGCCTGATCGCCGTGCCGGGCTGCTACCCCACCGCGGTGCAGCTCGGCCTGCTGCCGCTGCTGGAGGCCGGCCTGATCGACGCGGACCATGTCATCGCCGACTGCAAGTCCGGGGTCACCGGCGCCGGCCGCGGCGCCAAGGTGCCGTCGCTGCTGGCCGAGGCCAGCGAGTCGATGAAGGCCTACGGGGCGAGCGGCCACCGCCACCTGCCGGAGATCCGCCAGGGCCTGGGCGATGCCGCCGGCCGGGCGGTGGGGCTGACCTTCGTGCCGCACCTCACGCCGATGATACGCGGCATCCACGCCACCCTCTACGGCCGCCTCACCGGCGAGCCCGGCGACCTCCAGGCGCTGTTCGAGACGCGCTTCGCGGGCGAGCCCTTCGTCGACGTCATGCCCGCGGGCAGCCATCCCGAGACCCGCAGCGTTAAGGGCGCCAACCTCTGCCGTCTCGCCGTGCATCGCCCCGGCGACGGCGACACCGTGGTGGTGCTCTCGGTGATCGACAACCTGGTCAAGGGCGCCTCCGGCCAGGCGATCCACAACCTCAACCTGATGTTCGGCTGCGACGAGAACGCCGGCCTGGCCGCCCCCGCGATGATGCCCTGATCTGACCCTCCCACCGAACATTGAGGGCGCCAAGGGGAGGTCGCAGAGGAGGTCCTACGCCAGGGATGGCGTCGGTAGCGTACAGGGAGGTATTCACAGCGCCTCCTCGTAGACCTCCCCTTGGGATAGCCCGAATAGCCTGTCGGAAAGTTGACCATTTTGCTGGGGTTTGCGGATAATGACCGGTCACACTTTCATGCCCTGGAGTCTTCCATGAGCGAAGCCGAATCCTTCGTCCCTACGCCGCTGATGCTCTCCGCCAGCGCCAGGGCCCGGCTGCGGGCGCTGATCGAGGAGGAGGGCAACCCCGGGCTCAAGCTGCGCGTCTACGTGACCGGCGGCGGCTGCTCCGGCTTCCAGTACGGCTTCGATTTCGCCGACGAGGTCGCCGAGGACGACACCCTGGTCGAATTCGGCGACGTCGCCCTGGTGGTCGACCCGCTCTCCTACCAGTACCTGGTCGGCTCCACGGTGGACTACGAGGAGGGCCTCGCCGGCGCCCGGTTCCTGGTCCAGAACCCCAACGCCACCACCACCTGCGGCTGCGGGGCCTCCTTCATGGTCTGAGCGCCAGCAGCGTGTAATTCCCCAACTTGACGCTTTCGGGGTTTCTCGCCATGGTTGAAATGGCGAGTCCCATCAGAAAAGTCCCAAGAACGGGGAATCCCATGAAACAATCGACCTTCCTGAAACCTAGCATCCTGGCCAGCGCCCTCGCGCTAGGTACCGGCCTGGCCGGCGCCGCCCTGGCCCAGACCCCCACCGTCAACGTGGTCACCGACCCCAGCTTCGTCCCCTTCGAGATGATGGATACCGAGACCGGCGAGATGGTCGGCTTCGACATGGACATCATCAACGAGCTGGCCGAGCGCGCCGGCTTCGAGGTCAACCTGACCACCATGGAGTTCAACGGCATCATCCCGGCCGTCCAGACCGGCAGCCAGGAGATCGCCATCGCCGGCGTGACCATCACCGAGGAACGCGCCGAGATCGTCGACTTCTCCGACCCCTACTACGACTCGGGCCTGCGCATCATGGTCCGCGCCGACAACGACGAGGTGGAGACCCTCGAGGACCTCGAGGGGCTGAGCGTGGCCACCAAGATCGGCTCCACCAGCTACGACTTCCTCCAGGAGAACCTCGGCGAGAACGCCGAGATCACTCCCTACCCGGGCACCTCCGACATGTACATGGCGCTGCTCGGCGGCAACGTCGATGCCGCCTTCTACGACGCGCCCAACGTCGGCTACTTCGCCCAGACCCGCGGCGAGGGCCGCACCAAGGTGGTAGGGCCGCTCTATGAGGGCCAGCAGTACGGCATCGTCTTCCACCAGGGCAGCGAGTGGGTCGAGCCGGTGAACGAGGCGCTGGCGGCCATGAAGGAGGATGGCACCTACGACGAGATCTACACGAAGTGGTTCGGCGAGGCGCCTAGCGACGACTGAGGCGACCTCCCGCGCCAGCGTCGCCATGCAGGCGACGAGAGTGTCCGCGGGGCCGGGCGGCATGACCACCCGGCCCCGTGTCGTTCAATGTTCCCGGAGACTCCCTCGTGGACGTGACCTTCCAATTCGACTGGTCGGCCGCCTTCGGCTCGATCCCCCACCTGTTGCCGGGGGTCCCCTGGACCCTGCTGATCTCCTTCGGGGGCCTGGCCATCGGCTTCGTGATCGGCATCATCTTCGGCCTGATGCGCATCAGCTCGCTGATCTGGCTGCGCCTGCCCGCCGTCTTCTACATCGAGGTGTTCCGCGGCACCCCCATCCTGGTGCAGGTGCTGTTCATCTTCTATGGCCTGCCGCAGATCCTCGGCGGCCCCATCAACGCCCTGACCGCGGGGATCGCCGCGATCGCCGTCAACTCCGGCGCCTACATCTCCGAGGTAGTGCGCGGTGGGGTGCAGTCCATCGAGCGCGGCCAGCGCGAGGCCTCGCTCTCCCTGGGCCTGTCGCGGACCCAGGCCTTCCGCTACGTGATCTGGCCCCAGGCCTTCCGGCGCATGATCCCGCCGCTGGGCAACCAGGCGATCATCAGCATCAAGGATACCTCGCTGTTCTCGGTGATCGGCGTCGGTGAGCTGGTGCGCCAGGGACAGATCTACATCGCCACCACCTTCACCGCCATGGAGGTCTACCTGATGGTGGCGGTGCTCTACCTCGCCATCACCTGGACCCTCTCGATCGTGCTGCGCCAGCTCGAGCGCCGCGGCCTGGTCGGACAATAAGGGGAGCCCACGCATGACACAGAACGACAACGCGACCGCTCCCATCGTGCGGATGGAGAAGGTCAACAAGCACTTCGGCAGCCTGCACGTGCTCAAGGAGATCGACCTCGAGGTGATGCCGGGGGAGGTGGTGGTGGTCATCGGTGCCAGCGGCTCGGGCAAGTCGACCCTGATCCGCTGCATCAACGGCCTGGAGGAGTTCCAGTCCGGACACATCGAGGTGGACGGCAACGAACTCACCCCCCACGGCAAGAGCGGCAAGGCCCTGCAGAAGATCCGCACCGAGGTGGGCATGGTGTTCCAGCAGTTCAACCTCTTCCCCCACCTGAGCGTGCGTGACAACGTCACCCTGGCGCCGATGAAGGTACGCGGCTGGAGCGACGAGGACGCGGTGGAGACCGCGGAACGCCTGCTGGAGCGGGTCGGCATCGCCGACCAGGCCGACAAGTATCCCACCCAGCTCTCCGGGGGCCAGCAGCAGCGCGTGGCTCTGGCCCGGGCCCTGGCCATGGAGCCGCGCCTGATGCTGTTCGACGAGCCCACCTCGGCGCTCGACCCGGAGATGATCGGCGAGGTGCTCGACGCCATGCGAGAGCTGGCACGGGAGGGCATGACCATGATCATCGTCACCCACGAGATGGGCTTCGCTCGCGAGGTGGCCGACCGGGTCATCTACGTCCACAAGGGCGAGATCGCCGAGGAGGCGCCCCCCGAGACGATCTTCGACAGCCCCGCCGACGAACGTACCCGCAGCTTCCTGTCGCGGGTGCTCAAGCACTGACAGCCTGCTCATCGGCGCCGAAAAGGGCCCTGTCGCGATGCGACAGGGCCCTTTTTTCGCCTGTGGAAAAGATTGGCGCCGAGACCGCCATGAAACGCCGGAGAGGCCGCCACCGCGGGCCTCGTGGATAACCCGGGCGGTTGTTCACAGCCGCGGGCACAAGCCCGGTAGCCGGCGGTGGACAAGCGGTGCAGCGACGGCGCTGTGGACAAGCGGGCACTCCATCCACAGGCTCTCGACCGGACGTTCGCAGGCAGTCAGCCGTTTTCCCCAAGAAGGGTTAACAACGCAACCCCTTGGTTAGCAATGAATAAGAGCGCTTATCCACGGTTTTTGTCCACACCAGTAGTCACAACCACAACAGAACTTCTCTCTTTATATATTGGATATTGATTGATAGGAGAACCGGGAATCGAACCCACGGATTCACGGTGTGGAAAACCCTGACGATTACCCACAGGGGGTTTATACTGGCGGGCTGATTCCATTCCCCTGACCGAAGAGAGGCGCCGCGGCGCCAACGAGGTGCACCTTGGATTACCCCGACCGCTTCGACGTCATCGTCATCGGCGGCGGCCATGCGGGAACCGAAGCCGCCCTGGCCGCCGCGCGCATGGGCTCCCGGACCCTGCTGCTGACCCACAACATCGAGACCCTGGGGCAGATGTCCTGCAACCCGGCCATCGGCGGCATCGGCAAGAGCCACCTGGTCAAGGAGATCGATGCCCTGGGCGGGGCCATGGGGCTGGCCACCGACCTCGGGGGGATCCAGTTCCGGGTGCTCAATGCCCGCAAGGGACCGGCCGTGCGCGCCACCCGCGCCCAGGCCGACCGGATCCGCTACAAGGCGGCCATCCGCGGCATGCTGGAGAACCAGCCCAACCTGACGCTCTTCCAGCAGGCGGCCGGCGACCTGATCGTGGAGCAGGACACCGTGCGTGGCGTGGTCACCGAGACCGGTATCCGCTTCCTCGGCGAGACGGTGGTGCTGTGCACCGGCACCTTCCTCGGCGGGGTGATCCATATCGGCCTGGACAGCAGCCGCGGCGGGCGCGCCGGCGACCCGCCCTCCAACCGCCTGGCCGAGCGCCTGCGCGCCCTGCCGTTCCGGGTCGACCGCCTCAAGACCGGCACCCCGCCGCGCCTGGATGCCAGGAGCCTGGACTTCTCGCGGCTCGAGGAGCAACCCGGCGACACCCCCACCCCGGTGATGTCGTTCATGGGACGCCGCGACCAGCACCCGCGCCAGGTCAGCTGCCATATCGCCCACACCAACGAGCGCACCCACGAGATCATCCACGCCAACCTCGACCGGTCGCCGATGTACTCGGGAACCATCGAGGGGGTCGGCCCGCGCTACTGCCCCTCCATCGAGGACAAGGTGCATCGCTTCGCCGACAAGACGAGCCACCAGGTCTTCATCGAGCCGGAGGGCCTCGACACCCACGAGCTCTATCCCAACGGCATCTCCACCTCGCTGCCCTTCGACGTGCAGCTGCAGGTGGTGCGCTCCATGCAGGGGCTCGAGAACGCCCATATCACTCGCCCGGGCTATGCCATCGAGTACGATTTCTTCGACCCCCGCGACCTGCGCCATTCGCTGGAGACGAAGTTCATCGGCAACCTCTACTTCGCCGGCCAGATCAACGGCACCACCGGCTACGAGGAGGCCGGTGCCCAGGGGCTGCTGGCCGGGCTCAACGCCGCCCGCCGTGCCCAGGGGCGGGAAGCCTGGTACCCCGGCCGCGACGAGGCCTACCTCGGCGTGCTGGTGGATGACCTGATCACCCTCGGCACCCGGGAGCCCTACCGCATGTTCACCTCGCGGGCCGAGTACCGCCTGCTGCTGCGCGAGGACAATGCCGACCTGCGCCTCACCGAGCGCGGCCGCGAGCTGGGCCTGGTGGACGACGCCCGCTGGGCCGCCTTCAGCGAGAAGCGCGAGGCGATCGAGCGCGAGAGCGCCCGCCTCAAGGCCTGCTGGGTGCAGCCCGGCAGCGCCGCGGCCGGGGTCATCGCCGAGAAGACCGGCAAGGCCCCGGCCCGCGAGTACAGCCTGATGGACCTGCTCAAGCGTCCGGAGCTCGGCTATGCCGACGTCGCGGGCCTGCCGGGTCTCGACGGGACGCCGGTCACCGACGTGGCGGTGGCCGAGCAGGTGCAGATCCAGGCCAAGTACCAGGGCTACATCGACCGCCAGCAGGAGGAGATCGCCAAGCTCAAGCGCCACGAGGCGACCCCGCTGCCGGCCGACCTGGACTATGCCCGGGTCGAGGGGCTCTCCCATGAGATCCGCCAGAAGCTCGCCGAGGCGCGTCCGGAGACCCTGGCCCAGGCCGCACGCATCTCCGGGGTCACCCCGGCGGCGGTCTCGATCCTGCTGATCCACCTCAAGAAGCGCCGCCTGCTCGACGAGCAGCGGGCGGCCAGCGCATGACGAGGGTCGCCGATGCCGTGGCAGAGCGCCTCGACGCGGGGCTGGCGGGACTGGGCATCGCCGTGGACGCCGAGCAGCGCGGGCGGCTGCTCGCCCTGGTCGGCCTGTTGCACAAGTGGAACCGCGCCTATAACCTCACCGCGATACGCTCCCCCGAGGAGATGGTGGCGCGCCACCTGCTCGACAGCGCCGCGGTGCTGCCCCACGTGAGGGGCCCCAGGCTGCTCGACGTGGGGGCCGGTCCGGGCTTCCCGGGGCTGGTGCTGGCGATCCTGGCTCCCGGGCTCGAGGTCACCCTGCTCGACAGCAACGGCAAGAAGGTGCGCTTCCAGCGCCAGGCGGTGATGGAGCTGGGACTGGCCAACGTCACCCCCGTGCAGGCGCGCATCGAGGCCTTCGAGGGGCGCTTCGACCAGGTGATCTCGCGGGCCTTCGCGAGCCTCGGCGACTTCGTCGGCCTGACCCGCGAGCGGGTGGCCGAAGGTGGCCAGTGGCTGGCCATGAAGGGTCCCGCGGTGGAGGAGGAGCTCGCCGGACTGCCCCCCGAGGTGGCCCCGGTGGCCCGCCACGCCCTCGAGGTGCCGTTCGAGGTGGGCACCCGCCTGCTGGTGGTGCTCGAGCGCCGGGCCCCGGAGCGGGCCCCCTGACAACCCGCGTTTCCCCGCAACGGAGTTGCCCGTGACCAAGATCATCGCCTTGACCAACCAGAAGGGTGGCGTCGGCAAGACCACCACCGCGGTCAACCTCGCCGCCAGCCTGGCGGCCCTCGACCGCCGCGTGCTGCTGGTCGACCTCGATCCCCAGGGCCATGCCACCATGGGCAGCGGGGTGGACAAGCACGAGCTCGACGGCAGCGTGCTGGAGGTCCTGCTGGGGGAGCGCGATGCCGCCGGGGTGATCCTCGACTGTCCCGAGGCCGGCTATGCGCTGCTGCCCGGCAACGGTGACCTGACCGCCGCCGAGGTGGCGCTGCTCGATCGCGAGGCGGGACGCGAGCGCTGCCTGGACGACGCCCTGGCGGTGGTCGCCGGCGAGTACGACGTGGTGCTGATCGACTGCCCGCCCTCGCTCAACATGCTCACGGTCAACGGCCTGACCGCCGCCCACGGGGTGCTGATCCCGCTGCAGTGCGAGTTCTATGCCCTGGAGGGGCTCTCGGCGCTGCTCGATACCGTGGAGCAGATCAAGGACAGCGTGAACCCGGAGCTCGAGATCTACGGCATCCTGCGCACCATGTTCGATGCCCGCAACAGCCTGACCCGGGACGTCACCAAGCAGCTGCGCGACTACTTCGGCGATACCCTGCTCAAGGCCACCATCCCGCGCAACGTGCGGGTGGCCGAGGCGCCCAGCCACGGCCTGCCGGTCACCAAGTACGCGCGCTTCTCGCGCGGCAGCCAGGCCCACCGGGTGCTGGCCAAGGAACTGATTCGGCGCCTGTCGCTGTAGTCGCCCGATACGACGCAACCGTGATGAGGGAATGTCGATGACGCGTAAACGCGCCCTGGGACGCGGCCTGGATGCCCTGATCGGCTCCGGCGCCCGCCGCCGCGAGAGCCTGGACCTGCCCGAGGTCCCCCTGGAGGAGACGGCGGACGACACGGCGCCTGTACCGGCCGCCGCACCCGCCGCCGGGGAGCGCCTGGAGCGTCTGCCCCTGGGCCAGCTCTCGCGTGGCAAGTACCAGCCGCGTCGCGACATCCAGCCCGAGGCCCTCGAGGAGCTGGCCGACTCCATCCGCGCCCAGGGCGTGATGCAGCCCATCGTGGTGCGTCCGGTGGGCGAGGAGCGCTACGAGATCATCGCCGGCGAACGCCGCTGGCGCGCCGCCCAGCTCGCCGAGCTGGACGTGATCCCGGCGGTGATCCGCGAGGTCAGCGACGAGGTGGCCCTGGCCCTGGCGCTGATCGAGAACATCCAGCGCGAGAACCTCAACCCCATGGAGGAGGCGCTGGCCCTCAAGCGGCTGCTGGAGGAGTTCGAGCTGACCCAGCAGCAGGTGGCCGACGCGGTGGGCAAGTCCCGGGCCCAGGTCGCCAACCTGCTGCGGCTGATGGCGCTGGACCCGGAGGTGCAGACCCTGCTGGAGCGCGGCGACCTCGACATGGGCCATGCCCGCGCCCTGCTGGCGCTCTCTGCGGTCAAGCAGCGCCAGGCCGCCCACGAGGTGGTCAACCGCGACCTCACCGTGCGGGCCACCGAGGCGCTGGTGAAGCGCCTCCAGGAGGGCGCTCCGGCGCCGGCGGCCAAGGCGGTCGCCGCGAGCCCCGACGTGGCCCGGCTGGAGACCCGGCTCGGCGAGCTGCTCGGCGCGCCGGTGAAGATCCAGCATGGCCGCGGCGGCAAGGGGCGGGTCACCATTCGCTATGCCAGCCTCGACGAGCTCGACGGCATCCTCGAGCACATCCGCTAGGCCATGTGCACCGCTGGCGCAAGTCTGTCGACAATTTCTGCACCTTTGGTCGAAACGTGACCGAAAATCGTACGCGAAGCGGCCCGCTTCAGTTGATGCCCCGGGGGGGGCTTCCCTATAATCCGCGGTGGTTTAGGCTGCGGGCCAGGGCTGGGCGCGTGGCGAGCCGGGAGGAAGACCGCATGATCACCCCTCCCGCCGCCCGCCGCCGCGCCCTGGGAAGACGGCAGCTGGGCCTCGCCGCCCTGGGCGTGCTGCTGGTGACGCTGGCGGCCACGCTCGCGGCGGGGCGCGAGGGCGGAGCTTCCGCCCTCAGCGGTGGCCTGGTCGGGCTGCTGCCGCTGGCCTTCTTCGTATGGCGCAGCGGCCAGGCGCGCGGCGGCCGGCAGGCACGCCGCTTCGTGATCAACCTGTATCGCGCGGAAGCGGGCAAGTTCGGTTTGACGGTGGCATTGCTGGCAGTGGTCTTCGTGGCCGTGCCCCCCTCAAACCCGATTTCATTCTTCAGCGCATACGTGGCGACCCTTCTCATGCCCTGGCTGGCACCCTGGCTACGGCGTGAGCGGTCGACCCCACAACCGAGGTGACCTTCGCATGGCAGCAGGCAGTGAAAACACGGCGGCTTACTACATACAGCACCACCTCCAGAACCTGACCTTCGGCAACCATCCCGAGAACGGCTGGTCGCTGGCCCATTCGGCCGAGGAGGCCCGCGAGATGGGCTTCTGGGCGATCCATCTGGATACCATGGGTTGGTCCATCGCCATGGGCCTGCTGTTCATCTGGCTGTTCCGCAAGGCCGGCCGCATGGCCACCACCGGGGTGCCCGGGCCGCTGCAGAACGTCGTCGAGATGGTCATCGAGTTCATCGAGCTCACCGTGCGCGGCGCCTTCCATGGCCGCAACCCGGTGATCGCGCCGCTGGCGCTGACGCTGTTCGTCTGGATCTTCCTGATGAACCTGCTCAAGCTGGTGCCGGTGGACTACGCGCCGCAGCTCTTCTCGCGCCTCGGCATCGAGTACATGAAGCTGGTGCCGACCACCGACCCCAACGCTACCCTGGGCATGGCCATCGGCGTCTTTGCCCTGATCATCTACTACAGTCTCAAGGTCAAGGGCGTGGGCGGCTTCGCCAAGGAGCTCTCGCTGACCCCCTTCAACCACTGGTCGCTGATCCCCTTCAACCTGGTGATGGAAATCATCGGCCTGCTGGTCAAGCCGCTGAGCCTCGGCCTGCGTCTGTTCGGCAACATGTTCGCCGGCGAGGTGATCTTCATCCTGATCGCCCTGCTGCCCTTCTGGGTGATGTGGACCCTGAACGTGCCCTGGGCCATCTTCCACATCCTGGTCATCACCCTGCAGGCCTTCATCTTCACGGTGCTGTCGGTGGTCTACCTGAGCCAGGCCCACGAGCATCACTGAAGTCGATTCCCTTGCAACACCCTTAACCCCAACCCTCAACCCTTAACCCTCACTACTCTCAATCAGGAGCACTACCATGGAACTCGTCTATATCGCTGCCTCCCTCATGATCGGCCTGGGCGCTCTGGGCACCGGCATCGGCTTCGCCATCCTGGGCGGCAAGCTGCTCGAGTCGACCGCTCGCCAGCCGGAGCTGGGCGACCAGCTGCAGACCAAGACCTTCCTGATGGCCGGCCTGCTGGACGCCGTGCCGATGATCGGCGTGGGTATCGCGATGTACCTGATCTTCGTTGTTGCCGGTTGATGATTGACAGCACCGAGCGCGCCGCGCTCGGTTTGCTTGTTTCCGGTTGCCACGAACCTGTCAGAGGTACCGCCCCGTGAATATCAACATGACGCTGATCGGGCAGACGATCGCCTTCGCGATCTTTGTCTGGTTCTGCATAAAGTACGTGTGGCCGCCGATCAGCAACGCGCTCCACGAGCGCCAGAAGAAGATTGCTGACGGCCTGGATGCGGCCAGCCGTGCCTCGCGTGATCTCGAGCTCGCCCAGGAGCGTGCCGAGCAGACACTGCGCGAGAGCAAGGAGCAGGCTTCACAGATCCTCGAGCAGGCCAACAAGCGCTCCTCCCAGATGATCGAGGAGGCCCGCGAGCAGGCCCGTGCCGAAGGCGAGCGCATCGTCGCCTCCGCCCGTGCCGAGGTCGAGCAGGAAGTCAATCGTGCCAAGGACGAGCTGCGCGCACAGGTGTCCCGCCTGGCGGTCACCGGCGCCGAGCGGGTCCTGGAAGCCTCCATCGACGAGAAGGCCCATCGCAAGCTGCTCGACGAGCTTGCCGCCGAACTGTGAGGAGGTGATCCATGGCGGAACTGTCTACCGTCGCTAGGCCCTATGCCAAGGCGGCGTTCGAGTACGCACGCGATCACCAGACGCTGGATTCCTGGTCCGACTGGCTGAGCAAGCTGGCCATGGTGGTGACCAGCCGCGAGGCGCTCAAGCTGCTCTCCAGCCCCAGGCTCGACAACGAGCGCAAGGTGGCCCTGGTGACCGAGCTGGCGGAGGTCGACCTCGACGAGGCAGCCTCCCGCTTCCTCGCCACCCTGGGCGAGAAGGGGCGCCTGGCGGCACTGGCCGCCATCCGCGAACAGTTCGAGACGCTGCGCGCCGACCACGAGAAGCGGGTCGACGTCACCGTGGTGTCGGCCTACAAGCTCACCAAGGCCCAGCAGGACAAGCTCGCCGGCGCGCTCAAGAAGCGCCTGAATCGCGAAATCTCCATTACCACTCAGGTGGATCCCGAGCTTCTCGGCGGTGTCATCCTGCGTGCCGGCGATACCGTCATCGACGGGTCGGTGCGTGGTCGACTCAACCGCCTCTCCGAAGCGCTAACCGCCTGAGTCTGAGGGACATGGCATGCAGCAACTGAATCCTTCCGAGATCAGCGACATCATCAAGCAGCGTATCGAGAAGCTTGACGTCGCATCCGAAGCCCGCAACCAGGGCACCATCGTCAGCGTCTCCGACGGCATCGTGAAGATTCACGGCCTGGAAGAGGCGATGTTCGGTGAGATGATCGAATTCCCCGGCGGCATCTACGGCATGGTGCTCAACCTCGAGCGCGACTCCGTGGGCGCCGTGGTGCTGGGCGACTACCTGCAGCTCGAAGAGGGCATGACCGCCCAGTGCACCGGCCGCATCCTCGAGGTGCCGGTGGGGCCCGAGCTCAAGGGTCGCGTGGTGGATGCCCTGGGCAACCCCATCGACGGCAAGGGCGACATCAACGCCAAGCTGACCGACGCGGTGGAGAAGGTCGCCCCGGGCGTCATCACCCGCCAGTCGGTGGACCAGCCGATTCAGACCGGCTTCAAGTCCATCGATGCCATGGTGCCGATCGGCCGCGGCCAGCGTGAGCTGATCATCGGCGACCGCCAGATCGGCAAGTCGGCCATCGCCGTCGACACCATCATCAACCAGAAGGGCAAGGGCGTCACCTGCATCTACGTCGCCATCGGCCAGAAGCAGTCGACCATCGCCAGCGTGGTGCGCAAGCTCGAGGAGCATGGCGCCATGGAGCACACCATCGTGGTCGCCGCCGGCGCCGCCGACCCGGCCCCGATGCAGTTCCTGGCTCCCTACGCCGGCTGCACCATGGGCGAGTACTTCCGCGACCGCGGCGAGGATGCCCTGATCGTCTACGACGACCTCACCAAGCAGGCCTGGGCCTACCGCCAGGTCTCCCTGCTGCTGCGTCGTCCGCCGGGCCGCGAAGCCTACCCGGGTGACGTCTTCTACCTGCACTCCCGCCTGCTGGAGCGTGCCGCCCGCGTCAACGCCGACTACGTCGAGAAGTTCACCGACGGCGAGGTCAAGGGCAAGACCGGCTCGCTCACCGCGCTGCCGATCATCGAGACCCAGGGCGGCGACGTCTCGGCGTTCGTGCCGACCAACGTGATCTCCATCACCGACGGCCAGATCTTCCTCGAGACCGACCTGTTCAACTCGGGCATCCGTCCGGCCATCAACGCCGGCCTCTCGGTCTCCCGTGTCGGCGGCTCGGCCCAGACCAAGGTGATCAAGAAGCTCGGCGGCGGCGTGCGCCTGGCCCTGGCCCAGTACCGCGAGCTGGCGGCCTTCTCGCAGTTTGCCTCCGACCTCGACGAGGCGACCCGCAAGCAGCTGGAGCACGGTCAGCGCGTCACCGAGCTGATGAAGCAGAAGCAGTACACGCCGCTCTCCGTGGCCGAGATGGCGCTCTCCCTGTACGCCGCCAACGAGGGCTTCCTCGATGACGTCGACGTCAGCAAGGTCCTGGACTTCGAGCGTGCCCTGCACGACTTCATGAAGGCCGAGTACGCCGAGCTGCTCGACAAGATCAACGAGTCCGGCGACTACAATGACGAGATCCAGGCTGGCCTCAAAGAGGGTCTCGAGAAGTTCAAGGCCACTCAGAGCTGGTAAGTCCCACGGCCCGCCCCGCCACGGGGCGGGCCCAGGAGCATTCTGAGGGGCCACGAACGGAGTAGATCGCTATGGCAGCTGCAAAAGAGATACGCACCCAGATCGGGAGCATCAAGAACACGCAGAAGATCACCAGCGCCATGGAAATGGTCGCGGCATCCAAGATGCGCAGGGCCCAGGACCTGATGAAGGCCAGCCAGCCCTACGCGCGTCAGATCCGCAACGTGGTCGCGCATGTCGCCGATGCCAACCCCGAGTATCGCCATCCGTGGATGGTCGAGCGCGACGTCCAGCGCGTCGGTTATATCGTGGTCTCCACCGACCGCGGCCTGTGCGGTGGCCTGAACGTTAACCTGTTCAAGGCCGCCACCCGCGACGCCAAGGGGTGGCACGAGCAGGGCGCCGAGCTGGATTTCTGCGCGCTGGGGTCCAAGGCCGGCGGGTTCTTCAAGAACTACGGAGGCAACCTGGTCGCCGCCAAGAGCGGCCTGGGCGAGTCCCCGGAGATGGAAGACCTGATCGGTAGCGTCAAGGTCATGCTGGATGCGTACGACGAGGGCAAGCTGGACCGCCTGTTCGTGGTGTACAACGAGTTCGTCAACACCATGACCCAGAAGCCGGTGGTCCGGCAGCTCCTGCCCATCTCACCCGACATGGGCAGCGATGCGCACCAGGAAGAAGAGAACACGCGTCCCGGTAGCTGGGACTACCTGTATGAGCCGGATGCCAAGGCGCTGCTGGACAGCCTGCTGGTTCGCTTCGTCGAATCCCAGGTGTACCAGGCGGTGGTCGAGAACGGGGCCTGCGAGCAGGCCGCGCGGATGCTGGCCATGAAGAACGCCACCGACAATGCCGGCGGCCTGATCGACGACCTGGAGATGGTCTACAACAAGGCCCGCCAGGCCGCCATCACCCAGGAGATCTCGGAGATCGTCGGGGGCGCCGCCGCCGTATAGCGCCCGGAGGGCAGGGGCCCTCCCGGCACACAGGCTTCATTTGCAGGTACTTTGAGAGGATCGCAAGATGAGCGGACGTATCGTACAAATCATCGGCGCGGTGATTGACGTAGAGTTTCCGCGGGACGACGTTCCCAAGGTCTACGACGCGCTGAACGTCTCGAACTCCGAGACGGTTCTGGAGGTCCAGCAGCAGCTGGGCGACGGCGTGGTGCGCACCATCGCCATGGGCTCCACCGAGGGCCTCAAGCGTGGCATGGAGGCGACCAACACCGGCGCCGCCATCTCCGTGCCGGTGGGCAAGGAGACCCTGGGCCGCATCATGAACGTGCTGGGCCAGCCCATCGACGAGGCCGGCGACATCGGCGAGCAGGAGCGCATGCCGATCCACCGCAAGGCGCCGAGCTACGCGGAGCAGGCGGCTTCCAACGAGCTGCTGGAGACCGGCATCAAGGTCATCGACCTGGTCTGCCCCTTCGCCAAGGGCGGCAAGGTCGGCCTGTTCGGCGGCGCCGGCGTGGGCAAGACCGTGAACATGATGGAGCTGATCCGCAACATCGCCACCGAGCACAGCGGCTACTCCGTGTTCGCGGGCGTGGGGGAGCGTACCCGTGAGGGTAACGACTTCTACCACGAGATGTCGGAGTCCAACGTTCTCGACAAGGTGTCGCTGGTCTACGGCCAGATGAACGAGCCGCCCGGCAACCGCCTGCGCGTGGCCCTGACCGGCCTGACCATCGCCGAGAAGTTCCGCGATGAAGGCCGCGACGTGCTGCTGTTCGTCGACAACATCTACCGCTACACCCTGGCCGGTACCGAGGTCTCCGCCCTGCTGGGCCGCATGCCCTCCGCGGTGGGTTACCAGCCGACCCTGGCCGAGGAGATGGGTGTGCTCCAGGAGCGCATCACCTCCACCAAGACTGGCTCCATCACCTCCGTGCAGGCGGTGTACGTGCCCGCGGACGACCTCACCGATCCGTCCCCGGCCACCACCTTCTCGCACCTGGACGCCACCGTGGTACTGGCACGCTCCATCGCGGAGCTGGGTATCTACCCCGCCATCGACCCGCTGGACTCCACCTCGCGCCAGCTCGACCCGCTGGTGGTCGGCGAGGAGCACTACAACACCGCCCGCGGTGTGCAGGGCGTGCTGCAGCGCTACAAGGAGCTCAAGGACATCATCGCCATCCTGGGCATGGACGAGCTCTCCGACGAGGACAAGCTCACCGTCTCCCGGGCGCGTAAGATCCAGCGCTTCCTGTCGCAGCCGTTCTTCGTCGCCGAGGTCTTCACCGGCGCACCCGGCAAGTACGTGTCCCTCAAGGACACCATCCGCGGCTTCCAGGGCATCCTCAACGGCGAGTATGACGAGCTGCCGGAGCAGGCCTTCTACATGGTGGGTACCATCGACGAAGCGGTCGAGAAAGCCAACCAGTCGAAGTAATCGGCGTCCCACCAGGAGGACTTCGCTATGGCGAACAGCTTCAAGTGCGAGATCGTCAGCGCCGAGGAGGGCATCTTCTCCGGCGAGATCGAGCGCGTGGTCGCCACCGGCCGCATGGGCGAGCTGGGCATCCTGCCCGGCCACGCCCCGCTGCTCACCGAGCTCAAGCCGGGCCCGGTGCGGGTGATCCACGATGGCGAGGAGGAGCACTACTACGTCTCCGGCGGCTTCCTCGAGGTCCAGCCCGACGTGGTGACCATCCTCGCCGACTCCGCCGTCCGCGCCCATGACCTGGACGAGGCGGCGGCCGAGGAGGCCCGCCAGCAGGCTCTCAGGCAGCTGAACGACAAGTCCGCGGAGCTGGACTACACCCGTGCCGCGGCGGAGCTCGCCGAGGCGGCGGCCCAGCTGCGCACCGTCCAGCAGCTGCGCAAGAAGCTCGGCAAGGGCTGAGCCCCGCGCCGGGATGCGCAACGCGCCCCCCTGCCTGGCGGAGACGTCGGGGCAGGGGGGCGTTCTCGTTCCTGCCGTGGCGTCCGCCCGGCCCGATGAGGCGCCCGCCGGCGCCCGGAGGCTGTCATGTCACTCAACGATGCCCTGCAGGCGCACAAGGCCATCCTGTGCGAGGCGTTGGCGGCGGACGATCGCGAGCGCCTCGCCGGGCTGCTGCCGGAGCTGCGCTCGGCGGATATCGCCGAGATCCTCGAGGCGATCCTCGAGGAGGACGGCGAGGCGCCGCTGGCCCTGGAGCTGCTCGGCCGGCTGCCCCTGGAGCGCCAGGCGAGCGTGCTGGGTCATCTGCCCGGGGATGCCCAGCGAGTGCTCGCCGAGGCGTTCAGCGACGAGCGGCTGCTGCCGATCCTCGAGGAGATGGGCTCGGACGAGCGCGCCGACCTCTTCAACCTGCTCGACGAGGATCGCCGCCAGGCGCTGCTGCGGCGCATGGCGCGGCGCGAGCGCGAGGAGCTGATCCGCCTGGCGAGCTATGCGGAGGGCACCGCCGGGGCGATCATGACCGCCGACTACGTGGCCATCCCCAGCGGCATGACGGTCTCCCAGGCGATGATGCGGGTGCGCCAGACGGCGCCCGACGCCGAGACGGTCTACCAGCTCTACATCGTCGACGGCCAGGGCCGCCTGGCCGGCACCCTGTCGCTGCGCCAGCTGATGGTGGCGCGCCCGGGAGCCCAGGTCGACGACATCATGATCAAGGACGTGATCAGCATTCCGGTGGACGCGGCCCAGGAGGAGGTCGCCCGGGTCGTGGCCCGCTACGACCTGCTGGCGCTGCCGGTGGTGGATGACGCCTCGCGCCTGGTGGGCATCGTCACCCACGACGACGCCCTGGACGTGGTGGAGTCCGAGGCCACCGAGGATATCCACAAGGGGATGTCCATCGGCACCCTGGAGGATGGCGTCAGCCGGGTGCCGCTGTGGAGCCTCTATCGCAAGCGGGTGACCTGGCTGGTGCTGCTGGTGTTCGCCAACCTCTTCTCCGGCGCCGGGATCGCCTACTTCGAGGAGACCATCGCCGCCCAGGTGGCGCTGGTGTTCTTCCTGCCGCTGCTGATCGGCAGCGGCGGCAACGCCGGGGCCCAGGCCGCCACCCTGATGGTGCGAGGCATGGCCACCGGCGACGTTGGGGTCAGGGACTGGGGCAAGCTGCTGGGGCGTGAGCTGCTGGTGGCGGGCTCCCTGGGGCTGACCATGGCGGTGGCGGTGGCGCCCATCGGGGTGATGCGCGGCGGCGAGGCGGTGGCCCTGGTGGTGGCCATGAGCATGGTCACCATCGTGCTGTTCGGCAGCCTGCTGGGGATGTGCCTGCCCTTCCTGCTCGACCGCCTGGGCTGGGACCCGGCCACCGCCTCGGCGCCGCTGGTGACCACCCTGATCGATGCCTCGGGGGTGTTGATCTACTTCGGCATCGCCTCGGCGCTGCTGGCCGGGGGGTAAGGCCCGACCCGAGGCGGGGCGGACAGCGAGGGCGCGGGCGTGTATCCTCTGCGCGTCGTGGCGACCGCGGGTCGCGGTTGCCCCCCTTTCATCGACGGAACCCACCATGGACTGGCTACAGGTCGTCATTCTCTCCATCGTCCAGGGCCTCACCGAGTTCCTACCCATCTCCAGCTCCGCCCACCTGATCCTGGTGCCGGTGCTGACCGACTGGCAGGACCAGGGGCTGGCCTTCGACGTGGCCCTGCATCTCGGCAGCCTCTCGGCGGTGGTGATCTACTTCCGCGGCGAGCTCGTACGCATGGCGCGAAGCTGGCTGGGCTCCCTGGCCGGTGGTGGCGTGGATGGCGACGCGCGCCTGGCCTGGTGGGTGATCCTGGCGACGCTCCCGGTCTGCGTGGTGGGCCTGGCCTTCCATGACGCCATCTCGGTGGGCATGCGCTCGCCGGTGATCATCGCCTTCGGCCTGATCGTCTTCGGCCTGGCGCTGGCCTGGGCCGACTGGGGCCATCGCGGCAGCCGCGACGAATACCAGCTCACCCTGCGCGATGCCCTGGTCATCGGGCTGGCCCAGGCGCTGGCGCTGATCCCCGGCACCTCGCGCTCCGGCATCACCATCACCGCGGCGCTGCTGGTGGGGATGAGCCGCGAGGGGGCGGCGCGCTTCTCCTTCCTGCTGTCGATCCCGGTGATCGTGCTGGCCGGGGGCATGGAGACCCTGGGACTGATCCGCGAGGCGGCCGAGGTGGAGTGGTTCACCCTGACGGTGGGAACCTTGCTCTCCGGCATCAGTGCCTATCTGTGCATTCACTTCTTCCTGGCCTTCATCAAGCGGGTCGGCATGCAGCCCTTCGTGCTCTACCGGCTGCTGCTCGGGGCCTGGCTGCTGTGGCTATTCTGGTAACCTGTGGGTCCCGCCCCCTACCCGTGAGGACAGGCGTCACCATGCGACGATTCCGGCTCCTACTGCCCCTCTTCCTGCTGCTGGCGCTTGCCGCCTGCTCCGAGCGTGACCGGCCGCTGGAGTCGCCGGTGCGCTTCGAGGGGGGCATCTTCGGCAGCTTCTACCAGGTCACCGTCGTCGATCCGCTGACCCAGGGCGAGGCGAACGCCCTGGAGGAGGGGATCCTTGCCGAGCTCGAGGCGGTGGATGCGCAGATGTCGCTCTACCGGGAGGACTCGGAGCTCGCCGACTTCAACCGTGCCCCCCTGGAGGCGTGGCAGCCGCTCTCCGACCCCCTGACCGAGGTGCTGGGCATCGCCCTGGGGGTGGCCGAGGCCAGCGGCGGCGCCTTCGATGTCACCGTGGGCGGGCTGGTCAACCTGTGGAGCTTCGGCGCCGAGGCGCGCCCCGAGCGGGTGCCCGCCGAGGAGGCGCTGGCCGCGCGGCTGGCCCATGTCGGCATGGACGCCCTGGAGCTGAGGCCCGAGGCCCGGGAGGCGCGTCGCCTGCGCGATGTCACCGTCGACCTGGGTGGGGTGGCCAAGGGCTACGCCACCGATCGCGTGGCCGCCTTCCTCGAGGCCCAGGGCATCGAGCACTTCCTGGTCAACCTGGGCGGCGACCTGCTGGCCCGGGGCTACCGGGATGGCGAGGCGGAGCCCTGGCGCATCGGCATCGAGGCGCCGCTGCAGGATCGGCGGGAGGCCCAGGTGGTGCTGCCGCTCCACGACATCTCGGTGGCCACCTCCGGGGACTACCGCAACTTCTTCATGGAGGAGGGGCGGCGCTACTCGCACACCCTCGACCCGCGCAGCGGCCAGCCGATCACCCATCGTCTGGCCTCGGTGAGCGTCTTCCACCCCGCCAACGCCTGGGCCGACGCCTGGGCCACGGCGCTGACGGTGCTGGGCGAGGAGGCCGGCATGGTGCTGGCCGAGGCGCAGGGGCTGGCGGTGCTGATGAGCGTGCGCGAGCGGGAGGGCTGGCGCACCCTGGCGAGCCCGGCCTTCGTCGAACGCTTCGGCGAGGCGTCCCTCGATGACCGGGACGCGAACAACGCAACTCAGGAGTGAAGGATGACGCTTGATGTGGTGATACTGGCGGCCGGGCAGGGCACCCGGATGCGCTCGACCCTGCCCAAGGTGCTGCACCGCCTGGCCGGCAAGCCGATGGTGCGCCATGTGCTGGATACCGCTGAGGGGCTCGAGGCCGAGCGCACCCATGTGGTGGTCGGGCACGGCGCCGATAAGGTTCGCGAGGCGCTGGCCGACAGCCGGGTGCACTTCGCGCTGCAGGCCGAGCAGAAGGGCACCGGCCATGCCGTGGCCCAGACCCTCGATGGCCTCGGCAACGGCCGCGTGCTGGTGCTCTACGGTGACGTGCCGCTGATCCGCCGGGAGACCCTGGCGCGCCTGCTGGACGGGGTCGATGACGACCACCTGGGTCTGCTCACCGTGACCCTCGACGATCCCGGCGGCTATGGGCGCATCCTGCGCGACGCCGAGGGCAAGGCGGTGGCCATCGTCGAGCACAAGGATGCCAGCGAGAGCGAGCGTGCGGTGCGCGAGTGCAACACCGGCATCATGGCGATGACCGCCGACCAGCTGCGCCGCTGGCTGCCGCGGCTCTCCGCCGACAATGCCCAGGGCGAGTACTACCTCACCGATATCATCGCCATGGCCGCCGCCGAGGGGGTCGAGATCGTCACCGCCCAGCCGCAGGACCCGCTGGAGGTGGAGGGGGTCAACAACCGGGCGCAGATGGCGCGCCTCGAGCGCGCCTACCAGCGCGCCATCGCCGAGACGCTGATGGCCGAGGGCGTGGCCCTGGCCGACCCGACCCGGCTCGACGTGCGCGGCACCCTGCGCTGCGGCCACGACGTGGAGATCGACGTGGGCTGCGTCTTCGAGGGCGAGGTGGCGCTGGGCGAGGGAGTGCGCATCGGCCCCCACTGCGTGATCCGCGACAGCCATATCGGCGCCGAGAGCGTGATCGAACCCCACAGCGTGATCGAGGGGGCGGTGATCGCCGGGCGCAGCACCATCGGCCCCTTCGCCCGCCTGCGCCCCGGCTCGCGCTTGGCGGTGGGCGCCAAGGTGGGCAACTTCGTCGAGACCAAGAACGTCGAGGTGGGCGAGGGCAGCAAGATCAACCACCTGAGCTATGTGGGCGATGCCCGCCTGGGGCGCGGGGTCAACGTCGGCGCCGGCACCATCACCTGCAACTACGACGGCGCCAACAAGCACCGCACCGAGATCGGCGACGACGCCTTCATCGGCTCCAACAGCGCCCTGGTGGCGCCGGTGAGCATCGGCCGCGGCGCCACCGTGGGGGCCGGCTCCACCATCGGCAAGGATGTCGCCGACAACGCCCTGGCGGTGACCCGCGCCCGCCAGGTGAGCAAGGCCGACTGGCCGCGGCCGCGCAAGCAGGACGACTGAGGCGCGCAGGCAGGACGACCGAAGCGCAAGCAGGACGACTTAGGAGAGCAGCACATGTGTGGAATCGTCGGAGCCGTTGCCGAGCGCAACGTGGAAGCCATCCTGCTGGAGGGACTCAAGCGCCTGGAGTACCGCGGCTATGACTCCGCCGGCATGGCGGTGCTGGCCGCGGACGGCACCCTGCAGCGCCGCCGCGCGGTGGGCAAGGTGGCGGCCCTGGCCGAGCGCCTGGTGGAGGCGCCGCTTTCCGGGCGCTGCGGCATCGCCCACACCCGCTGGGCGACCCACGGCCGGCCCAGCGAGGTCAACGCCCACCCCCACCAGTCCGGCGAGCGCCTGGCGGTGGTCCACAACGGCATCATCGAGAACCACGAGCCGCTGCGTCGTGACCTCGAGGCCGACGGCTACCGCTTCGACTCCGAGACCGACACCGAGGTGGTGGCCCACCTGGTGGCCCGGGAGAGCGAGGCGGCGGGCGACCTGCTCGACGCGGTACGGCGCACCCTGGCCCGCCTCGACGGCGCCTATGCGCTGGGCGTGGTGAGCGCCGACGCGCCCGACGTCATCGTCGGCGCCCGCAAGGGCAGCCCGCTGGTGGTGGGCGTGGGCATCGGCGAGGCCTTCCTGGGCTCCGATCCCCTGGCGCTGCTGCAGGTCACCGACCGCTTCATCTACCTGGAGGAGGGCGACGTGGTGCGCCTCTCCGCGGGCGGGCGCATCGAGGTGTTCGACGCCGCGGGGACACCGGTGGAGCGCGAGGTGCAGACCTTCGAGCATGGCGACGGCGCTGCCAGCCGCGGCGACTATCGCCACTTCATGCTCAAGGAGATCCATGAGCAGCCGGCGGTGATCGCCGCCTGCCTGGAGGGTCGCCTGGGCGAGCGCTCGGCGCTGGTGGAGAGCTTCGGTCCCGACGCCGAGGCGCTCTTCTCCCGGGTCCGCCAGGTGCACATCGTCGCCTGCGGCACCAGCTACCACGCCGGCATGGTGGCCCGCTACTGGCTGGAGCGCTTCGCCGGGGTGCCGGTGCAGGTGGAGGTGGCCTCGGAGTACCGCTACCGCCGGGTGGTGGTGCCCGAGGACACCCTCTTCGTCACCCTCTCCCAGTCCGGCGAGACCGCCGACACCCTGGCGGCGCTGCGCTTCGCCCGGGAGCGCGGCTACCTTGCCAGCCTGGCGATCTGCAACGTGCCGGGGAGCTCCCTGGTGCGCGAGTCGGACCTCTCGCTGATGACCCAGGCGGGACCGGAGATCGGCGTGGCCTCCACCAAGGCCTTCACCACCCAGCTCACCGCCCTGATGCTGTTCACCCTGGCCCTGGGCCGCCTCAAGGGGCTGGACGCGGGCGTGCAGGGCGAGCTGGTGGCGGCGCTGCGCGGTCTGCCGCGGCTGATGGAGGGGGTGCTGGCGCTCGACGGCGAGATCGAGGCGCTCTCCACCGCCTTCGCCGAGAAGCACCACGCCCTCTTCCTGGGCCGCGGGGCCCACTTCCCCATCGCCCTGGAGGGGGCGCTCAAGCTCAAGGAGATCTCCTACATCCACGCCGAGGCCTACCCGGCGGGAGAGCTGAAGCACGGCCCCCTGGCGCTGGTGGATGCCGAGATGCCGGTGATCTCGGTGGCCCCCAACGATGAGCTGCTCGACAAGCTCAAGTCCAACCTCCAGGAGGTGCGGGCCCGCGGCGGCGAGCTCTTCGTGTTCGCCGACGAGGAGGTGGGGATGAACGAGGAAGAGTATGTGCACGTGCTCCGTCTGCCCAGGGTGCACGAGGCCCTGGCGCCGATCCTCTACACCCTGCCGCTGCAGCTGCTCAGCTACCACGTGGCGGTGCTCAAGGGCACCGACGTGGACCAGCCGCGCAACCTGGCCAAGAGCGTGACGGTGGAGTGACGCCTCCCGCCGAGCCGCCGATCCATCTGGGGCTGCCGATGTGGGCCAACCCCGACTGGCGCGGCGGCCTCTATCCCCCGCACGGCGGCGGCCTCGAGGAGTACGCCCGGGTGTACTCCGCGGTGGAGGGCAACACCACCTTCTACAGCGGGGCACCCAAGGCCGAGACTGTGGCGGCCTGGTCCCGCCAGGCGCCGCCGGGCTTTCGCTTCTGCTTCAAGCTGCCCGCCGCCCTGACCCACGACAGGCGCCTGGTCGGGATCGAGGCCGAGCTCGACGCCTTCCTCGCGGCGCTGGCCCCACTGCACGATCGCCTGGGGCCGCTGATGGTGCAGCTGCCCCGCGACTTCGGTGCCGAGGAGCTCCCCCGGCTGGAAGCGCTGCTGAGTCGTTGGCCGACAGGCATTCCTTGCGCGGTGGAGGTACGCCACAGCGAATTTTTCCACAAGGGGAGGGCGGAGCGCGATCTCAACAGGTTGTTGATAACTCATGGCGTGGATCGCGTGATGCTCGACGTGCGGCCGCTCTTCGCCACCTCGGCGGGCGATCATCCCGGCCTGCGCCAGGCCCAGCGCGAGAAGCCGAGACGCCCATTACACGTGCTTTCCACGGCGGATCGGCCACTGGTGCGCTTCATCGGGCACCTGGACGGCGAGATCAACGCGCGCTGCTTCGCCCCCTGGATCGAGCGTCTCTCCCTGTGGATAAAACAGGGGAAAACCCCTTACCTGATGGTGCATACACCGGACAACCGGCGGGCCCCGGAGCTGGCGCGACGCCTGCATGGGCGGCTGGCGGAGCGGCTGGCGCTGCCTGCCTTGCCGCCCTTCCCCGGCGAGGCCCAGGCCAGCCTGTTCGGGGGCTGAGCGTGTTCGCCCCATCGCTGAGCCAGGTCAACCAGATCGGACTGGCCATCGAGCGTTTGATCGGATAGTTTTATGGGCCGGAGCGCCCTTACCCCTGGATTCTGACTGGATATGACGCCTAACCTGCGTCGATCTTGCGATAATCCTGCGTTCCCGCACCCTGCGCTCGACGGCTACCCGCCGGCGGTCGCGGGGTGCAGCGGCAGCGATCCTGCCCGGATCCTGTCATGCTCTGGATGGCGCCCTGCGACCCACGGCGCCCTGGACGTGGCAATGACAAGCACAAGCCGCCACCGTGCCGGACCGGCCGCTGGCGACACGACCAAAACAGGGTGATACATGTCGAAACTCTCCCACGCTCAGTGGTCATCGAAGATGGCCTTCATCCTGGCAGCCACCGGTTCGGCGGTGGGGCTGGGCAATATCTGGCGCTTCTCCTACATGGTGGGTGACAGCGGGGGCGCGGCCTTCGTGCTCGTCTACCTCGCCTGCGTGGCCCTGGTGGGCCTGCCGATCCTGGTCGCCGAGTGGCTGATCGGCCGCCGTGGCCAGGAGAACCCGATCAACTCCATGCTGGACCTGGCCCGCCAGAGCGGTCGCCTGCCGGCCTGGGCGCTGGTCGGCGCCAGTGGCGTGCTCGCCGCCTTCCTGATCCTCTCCTTCTACAGTGTCATCGGCGGCTGGTCGCTCTCCTATACCCTGGGCTCGGTGACCGGTCAGTTCACCGGCCAGGATGCCGACGGCATCGGCGCCCTGTTCAGTGGCCTGCTGGCCAACCCCACCGCCCTGACCCTGTGGCACACCGCCTTCATGGCGCTGGTGATCTTCATCGTCGCCCGCGGCGTCACCAAGGGCCTCGAGGGCGCCGTGCGCACCCTGATGCCGGCGCTGGTGATCCTGATGGTGATCCTGGTGATCTACGGCATGACCACCGGACACTTCGGCGAGGCCATGGCCTTCATGTTCAGCCCGGACTGGAGCGCCATCAACGGCGAGGTGGTGCTGGCCGCCATGGGCCAGGCGTTCTTCACGCTGTCGCTGGGCATGGGCATCATGATGGCCTACGGCTCCTACCTGGGCCAGGACGTCAGCCTGATCGGCACCGCCCGTACCGTGATCATCTTCGATACCGTCATCGCGCTGCTGGCCGGCATGGCAATCTTCCCCATTGTCTTCGCCAACGGCCTGAGCCCGGGCGAGGGGCCGGGGCTGATCTTCGTCACCCTGCCGCTGGCCTTCGGCAACATGACCGGCGGCACCATCCTCGGCCTGATGTTCTTCCTGCTGCTCACCTTCGCCGCCCTGACCTCGGCGATCTCGCTGCTGGAGCCGACGGTGGAGCTGCTCGAGGAGCGCACCCCGCTCTCCCGCGTGGCCGCCACCCTGGTGGCCGGCGTGGCGGTCTGGGTGCTGGGCATCGCCGCGCTGATGTCGTTCAACGTCTGGAGCGAGCTGTCCATCGCCGGACTGAACATCTTCGACTTCCTGGACACCCTGACCAGCAAGTTCATGCTGCCGCTCACCGGCCTGGGGGCGATCCTGTTCGTGGCCTGGCGCCTGGATCGTGACGGCGTGCTGGGCGAGCTTGGCCTCACCGGTGCCCAGGCCCAGCTGTGGCAGGTGGTCGCCCGGGTGGTGGCGCCGATCGGCGTGATCGCGGTCTTCGTCTACGGCCTCGTCTAGCCCGCCGCCGGAATACCCGGGCCAAGAAGCCCCCGACGAGCCCCGCAATCGCGGGGCTCGTCGCGTCTAGGGTCGGGGAAGGGGTCAGTGCATGGCGTCGTCCACCAGCTCCTCCTCGGGCAGCTCGGCGATGTCCCGAGACAGCCGCTGGAACTCCTGGTGGAGCTCGATGCCGCGGCGGGCGCGCAGGTGGCGCTGGGCGGCGGTACGAGTGCGCTGTTCGTGCTCCTGGACCTCCATGCTCATGAAGATGTCGAGGAGTTCGCTCTTGAGGGAGGTTAACCGTTCGCTCTTCTGCATGATCGACTCTCCTTGGACGCTACGCGACACTACCTTTCCTACTATACCGCACTTGACAGAATCATGACGGTGTGAGCGTTTTTCCACAACGCTACGCCAACGCTTGGGTGCCGACGCTGCCCACCGCGCCCCGCCTTCGGGCATACTGTAGGCGGATACCCAGATCGGCCGTCGCCGGCCAGCCAAGGAGGCCCACGTGAGTCGTGCCCTGTTCGATGAGATGAGACGCCGCATGGAGCACTTCCGCCGCTCCGAGCAGAAGGTGGCGCGTTTCGTGCTGCGCAACCCCGAGGAGGTTATCCACATGCGCATCGTCGACCTGGCCACCGAGGCCAAGGTCAGCGAGCCCACCGTGGTGCGCTTCTGTCGGGCGCTGGGCTGCAACGGCTTCCAGGACTTCAAGCTGCGCCTGGCCCAGATGCTGGCCTCCGGCAGCCAGTTTGCCCAGTTCTCCATGAACGACAGCGACTCGGTGGCGGAATTCTCCCACAGCATCTTCGACTCCACCGTGGGCACCCTGCTCTCGGTGCGCGATCGCCTCGACAACGAGGCGCTGAGCAAGGCGATCAACGCCCTGGCCATGGCCAACCGCGTGGAGTTCTATGGCTTCGGCGCCTCCGGGGCGGTGGCCTTCGACGCCCAGCACAAGTTCTTCCGCCTGCAGATCTCCACCGCCGCCTACGCCGACCCGCATATGCAGAACATGTCGGCGGTGACCCTCAAGGAGGGCGACGTGGTGGTGGCCATCTCCCAGACCGGTCGCACCCGGGCGCTGGTGGCCAGCGTGCGCCTGGCCCGGGAGGCCGGCGCCACGGTGATCGGGCTCTGCCCCAGCGGCTCGCCGCTGGCCGAGGAGGTGACCCTGCCGCTCTACATCGATGTCCACGAGGACACCGAGATCTACACCCCCATGAGCTCGCGCATCGCCCACCTGGTGCTGGTCGACGTGCTCGCCGTGGGCGTGGCCAAGACCCGCGGCCCCAAGCTCGCCGAGCAGCTCAAGGCGGTGAAGAAGAGCCTCAACCCGCTGCGCTTCCCGGAGCAGGAAGGGAAGCTCTAGAACAAGGGGCGCCGGGGACAAGCCGAAGAGGAGGTCCTACGCCAGGGGTGAGGAGCACCGCTCCGAACGGGCGGGCCATGGATGGCCCGCACCGGCCCTGCAAGCGGCGCAGGATGCGAGAGCGCCGCAGGGCGACGGTAGCGCCCAGGGAGGGGTTCACAGCGCCTCCTCGCAGGCTTGTCGACGGATCAGCCCCGGCTCTGAATGGGCCAGTATGCTAAGCTGTTCGCCCATTTTCCGAGCAGCGATGCCCTCCCCATGGACGACGTCACGGCGATCCTCGACCACCTGAATGCCGCCCAGCGCGAGGCGGTCAGCGCCCCCCAGGGCAACATGCTGGTGCTGGCCGGGGCCGGCTCCGGCAAGACCCGGGTGCTGGTCCACCGCATCGCCTGGCTGATGCAGGCCGAGGGGCTCTCGCCCTACGCCGTGCTCGCCGTCACCTTCACCAACAAGGCGGCCCGCGAGATGCGCACCCGCCTGGAGGCGCTGCTGGGCCTCTCGCTGCGCCACGTCTGGGTGGGCACCTTCCACTCCATCGCCCATCGCCTGCTGCGCACCCATTGGCAGGATGCCCGCCTGCCCCAGCACTTCCAGATCATCGACGCCGACGACCAGCTGCGCCTGGTCAAGCGCCTGATCAAGGAGAACGACGTCGACGACGAGCGCTTCCCGCCGCGCCAGGTGCAGTCGTTCATCTCCGGCTGCAAGGAGGAGGGGCTGCGGCCCCACCAGGTGGACGTCCACGGCGACGCCTACCTTGGCCAGATGGTCGAGCTCTACGAGCGTTACCAGCTCACCTGCGAGCGCGGCGGCCTGGTGGACTTCGGCGAGCTGCTGCTCAGGAGCCTCGAGCTGCTGCGCGACAACCCCGCCCTGCTGGCCCACTACCAGGAGCGCTTCGCCCATGTGCTGGTGGACGAGTTCCAGGACACCAACACCCTGCAGTACGCCTGGCTCAAGCTGCTCACCGGCATGACCACGCCGATGACCGTGGTGGGTGACGACGACCAGTCGATCTACGGCTGGCGCGGCGCCCGGGTCGAGAACATCCGCCGCTTCGAGCGCGAGTTCTCCGCCACCAGGACGGTGCGCCTGGAGCAGAACTACCGCTCCACCAGCGCCATCCTCGAGGCCGCCAACGCCCTGATCCGCCACAACGCCGAGCGCATGGGCAAGGAGCTGTGGACCGCCGGCGAGCGCGGCGAGCCGATCTCGGTATACTCGGGCTTCAACGACCTCGATGAGGCGCGCTTCATCGTCGACACCCTGCGCGAGCGGGTCGAGGATGGCGTCCGGCGCCGTGACATCGCCATCCTCTACCGCTCCAACGCCCAGTCCCGGGTGATCGAGGAGACCCTGATCCGTCAGGGGGTGCCCTACCGCATCTACGGCGGCCACCGCTTCTACGAGCGCCTGGAGATCAAGAACGCCCTGGCCTACCTGCGCCTGCTGCTCAACCGCGACGACGACGCCTCCCTGGAGCGGGTGATCAATGTTCCGGCCCGCGGCATCGGCACCCGCACCGTGGAGCAGCTGCGCGGCCGCGCCCGCGAGCAAGGCGTCTCGCTGTGGCAGGCGCTCCACGACGGCGTCCGGGAGGGCACCCTCAAGGGCCGCGCCGCCACCGCCCTGCAGGCCTTCGCCGACCTGATCGATGCCCTGGACAACGACACCGCCGGGCTCGCCCTGCACGAGATCATCGACCACGTCATCGAGCGCACCGGGCTGGTGGAGCACCATCGCAACGAGCGCGGCGAGAAGGGCCAGGCGCGGGTCGAGAACCTCGAGGAGCTGGTCACCGCGGCGAAGGCCTTCACCCAGGGCGAGTCCTTCGACCCGCCCGAGGCCGGCGAGGGCGCGGTGGCACTCGAGGCCTTCCTCTCCGAGGCGGCGCTCAACGCCGGCGAGCACGAGGCCTATGAGTTCGAGGACAGCGTGCAGTTGATGACCCTGCACTCCGCCAAGGGGCTGGAGTTCCCGGTGGTGTTCATCGCCGGGGTGGAGGAGGGGCTCTTCCCCCACCGCATGTCGGCGGAGGAGCCCGGACGCCTCGAGGAGGAGCGCCGGCTCTGCTATGTCGGCCTGACCCGGGCGATGCACAAGCTCTACCTGACCCATGCCGAGATCCGGCGCCTGCACGGCAAGGAGAGCTTCCAGCGCCCCTCGCGCTTCCTGCGCGAGATCCCCGAGGAGTTCCTGGAGGAGGTGCGCCTGCGTGGCCAGATCAGCCGGCCGGTCACCGCCTCGCGCCCCGCCGGGCTGCGCCAGCAGGCGGTCGAGGGCGGCGACGACCTGCCCTCGCTCTCCCTGGGGCAGCGGGTCAGCCATCCGGTGTTCGGCGAGGGGGTGATCCTCAACGCCGAGGGCGAGGGGGCCCGGGCGCGGGTGCAGGTCAGCTTCGAGGGCGAGGGCGACAAGTGGCTGGTGCTGGGCTTCGCCAAGCTGACCCCGCTGTGAGCGGCGCTGCCGTTGACCTTGACGTCAACGGCAGTCACTTGGCGCCTTGGGCGCCTTGACGCATACTGCCAGGCGGACACCGCCGTGCCTGGCGCGCGGCGCCCTCATAATAATCCGCACGGAGCCATGCCCGCATGCAACGCCGCAACTTCATCAAGACCCTGGGTGCCGGCGCCGCCGGCGTCGTCGCCGCCCCCTTCGTCTCCACCGCCAAGGCCCAGGAGACCATCACCTGGAACATGGTCACCTCCTGGCCCAAGAACTTCCCGGCGCTGGGCACCGGCGCCAACCACCTGGCCGAGCTGATCGAGACCCTCTCCGGCGGGCGCATGCGCGTGCGCGTGCACGGTGCCGGCGAGCTGGTGCCGCCGCTGGAGGTGTTCGACGCCGTGGGCGCCGGCACCGCCGAGATGGGCCACTCCGCCTCCTGGTATGGATTGACCCGTCAAGGGGTCGGTTGGCTTTACTACATGTGATTGTCCTCAATGCCTACGGCTCAGGAAGCGAGGGGCTATCAGCGACGGTGGATCTCTCTGGTATTCGTGGGTTGGGTACCGACCTGTCATCACTTCGTCGCGGAGCTACCCTGGTCTACAAGCGAGGGTCACCCCACCCCGGAGGGCGGAGGCCTCATAGGAGGGTCAGGGGTTCTCCCACCGGCCCGACGCTCCCTGAGCCGTAGGCACTGGGACGCCAAGATCATGCGGCGGCTCGGCTGCCATGCGGTTTGCCCATGGCCTCGCAGGCAATCGCCCACAGGAAGCCGGCCAATTCCCGTGCCACCGCGGTGGTGACCTGCTGCTTGACCTTGCCCGTGGCGGCGAGGCGCCGGTAACGTCCACACAGGCGCTTCTGCGCTTCCCAGGCGATCGCCTGCACCGTTGACGAGGTCTTCTCGGCTCGCTGCTCGATAATGCGTGTCTTGCGGGCCGGGAAGCGGTAGCTCCAGGCGGCTTCCACCAACACGCGTCGCACATGGCCATTGCCGGTCTTGGTGATACCGCCCTGCCGCCGGCTACCACCGCTCGAGTGCTCGCTGGGCACCAGACCCAGGTAAGCCATCAACTGGCGTGGTGAGTCAAAGCGCGTGATATCACCGAGCTCCGCCAGCACCGTCATCGCGGTGATCAGGCTGACGCCACGCATCGCCTGAACCGACTCGACCACTGGCGCCAGTGACCAGGCGGGCAAGGCGGCTTTCATCTGCTTCTCCAGACCGGCCACCCGACGCTGGGCCTCCTTCACATGATCCACATACTCTTGCAGCACGATCTGCTGAACCGGGGTGTCGAAGCGAACCGTTTCCTCCAGCCAGCGAAAGTATGCCGGCCCCCATTTGCTCTTGCCGGGATAGATCTTGCTGTGTCGTAACAGAAAGGCGTTGAGTCGCTGTCGAGCTCGGAGTTCGCCCGCCTTCATGTCCTCCCGAGCGCGGGTCAGGTCACGAATCGCCTCTTGTTCCGGCGTGGGCACCCACACCGGGGTCAGCTCACCGGAGCGCGATAGTCGGGCCAGCATCTGCGCATCTCGCCGATCGGTCTTGATGCGGTCCCCGGCACGCTGGGGAATCAGGGTCGGAGCGACAACCTCGCAGTCATGGCCGTTGGCCTGGACCTGGTGATAAATCCCATAACCACAGGGGCCGGCCTCGTAACTGAACAGCAGGGGCTGCCCAGCGAAGCGCTCGCTCAGCTGGCGAACCAGCTTGTCGATGGCCTTGGGTTCGTTGGGAATCTCACCGCGGAACTCGGGCGCCTGGCGCCCGGTCTCGGCGATGGCCACCGAGATGCTGACCTTGTGCACGTCCAGGCCAATATAAGCGGCATGGACGTAGCCGGCGGCGCTGACACGCTGGGCAACGGCCCGCTCGACAACAGCTTGCTGAGTTGCGTTAGACTGTTTCATGACCTGCCTCCCTCAATAGTGGCTCTGCATTTTGGTCCCTACCTCAACGTAACCCACGACGTTGAGGAGGGGCAGGTCAATCCATGATGTCTACTACTGGCGCGGCAAGGTGGCCGCGTCGCAGTTCTTCACCGCCGTGCCCTTCGGCATGAACACCCAGGAGACCAACGCCTGGCTCTACCATGGCGGCGGCCAGGAGCTGTGGGACGAGGTCTACGCCCCCCACAACCTCAAGCCCTTCCCGGTGGGCAATACCACCACCCAGCCCGGCGGCTGGTTCAAGAGGGAGATCAACTCCCTGGAGGACCTGCAGGGTCTCAAGCTGCGCCTGCCGGGCCTGGCCGGCGAGGCGATGAACCGCATCGGCGTCACCACCGTCAATATGCCGGGCTCGGAGATCTTCACCTCCATGCAGACCGGCGTGCTCGACGCCGCCGACTGGGTCAGCCCCTACAACGACCTGGCCTTCGGCCTGCATCAGGTGGCCGACTACTACTACACCTCGGCCTGGAACGAGCCCAGCGCCATCCTCGAGGGTACGGTCAACCTGGATGCCTGGAACGCCCTGCCGGACGACCTCAAGGCCGTGGTCACCCAGGCGGCGCGGGCGGCCAACCTGGCGATGATCAGCGAGTTCACCTACCGCAACGCCCAGGCCCTGGAGACCCTGGTCGAGGAGCATGGGGTCGAGCTGCGCACCTTCCCCGAGGACGTGATGAAGGCGCTCTACGAGGCCTCCCAGGAGGTCATCGCCGAGCAGGTGGAGCGCGACCCGGAGTCGAAGAAGGTCTACGACTCCTACGTCGCCTTCCAGAAGCTGGTGCGTCCCTCCAACGACGCCGGCGAGTTCGCCTACCTCAAGGCGCGCGAGGCCGTGGGGGCCTGATTCCCGCGCTCCCCGCCACGCAACGAGGGCGCCGCTTGGCGCCCTCGTTGCATCCGGGGGAACGCCTGGCCTACTCCGCGGGGTGAACGGCGCGGATGCGCCCCTTGTCGTCCATGGCCACCATCACGAAGCGCGCCTCGGTGACCTTGTGCAGCTCGCCCGGGTGGCGCTCCTGGGGCTGGCGGATCCACACCTCGACATCGATGCGCAGCGAGCTGTGGCCGACCTCCACCAGGCGGGTGAAGATGTTGACCATGGCGCCCACCCGCACCGGGCAGAGGAAGTCCATGGCCTCGATGGCCACGGTGGCGGTGCGTCCCCGGGCCTCGCGCCCGGCGGCCAGCTCGGCGGCCTGGTCCATATGGGCGACCAGCCAGCCGCCGGCGATGTCGCCGTGAAGGTTGGTGTCCTGGCGGCTGGCCAGCAGCTTGAGGGTCAGCTCGCCGCGCGGGCGGGGGCTGTCGTCGAGGTCTGTCATGAAGGTGTCATCATCCTGGCTTGTTATTGGGGGCGAGACCGCGGCCCATGGTAAACCCGGGAGGGGCCGCCCTCCAGCCCGAGGGTGGCGTATCATGGGCCTCGAACGGTACGGGATGGAGACGCAACGGTGAGGATCGGCAAGGGCGTGACCCGGCGTGGCCGGGTGCTGCTGCTGGGCATGATGCTGGCGCTGGCGGCGGCCCGGCTGCCGGCGGACGAGGTGGTGGGCACCCTGGACGCGGTAGGCTCCGACACCCTGGCGGGGCTGATGCTGCGCTGGGGGGAGCGGCTCGCCGAGCGTCATCCCGGGGTACGCCTGCAGCTCCAGGCCAGCGGGTCGGCCAGCGCCCCCGCGGCGCTCACCGCCGGCACCACGCTGCTGGGGCCGATGTCGCGGCCGATGAGCGCCGCCGAGCGCGAGGCCTTCGTCGCGCGACACGGCTACCCGCCGGTGGAGCTGGAGATCGCCCGGGATGCCCTGGCCGTGATCGTGCATCGCCACAACCCCCTGGCGACCCTCAGCCGCCGCGAGCTCGACGCCATCTTCTCCGAGTCGCGCCGCTGCGGTGCCGAGCGCCCCATCGAGCGCTGGAGCCAGCTCGGGGTGACGCTGCCCGGGGACCGCATCGTGCTGCACGGCCGCAACGTCGCCTCCGGCACCCATGACCTCTTCCGGCTGCGGGCGCTGTGCGGTGGCAGCTACCGGGTGCGCCTCAACGAGCACCCGGGCTCGGCAGCGGTGGTGGCCGCGGTCGCCGCGGAGCCCTCGGCCATCGGCTTCGCCGGGCTCAACCACCTGACCGCCGGGGTCAAGGCGCTGCGTCGCCGCGATGCCGGCGGCGAGGCGGCCGCGCCGACCCCCGCGGCGGTGCGTGACGGCAGCTACTCGCTGTCGCGCTCCCTCTATCTCTACGTGCACCTGCCCCCCGGCGGGACCCTGCCGGCCCCGGAGCGCGCCTTCCTCGAGCTGGTGTTCTCGCCGGCGGGCCAGGCGGTGGTCGAGGCACAGGGCTTCGTGACCCTCGCGCCGGCGCGCCTGGCCGAGCAGCGGGCCTGGCTGGCCGCGCTGCCGACGGCGGAGTGAGCTGTCACCTCATTGTCATGCCAGTGTCGTAATGTGATGGTCTACCCCTCTCCCTCCAGCCCGTGAGTGGCCATGACTGACCCACGCCAACTGCGACGCCGCCGTCTCCGCGACCGCCTGGCGACCCTGCTGATCACCGCAGGGGGCGTCGGCGTGGTGGTCTCGGTGCTGGCCATCGGCGTCTTCCTGGCCTGGGAGGTGGTGCCGCTGTTCCTGGGCGACGGTGCCCTGGCGCCCGCCGAGCTGTGGCAGCCCCAGCCGGTGGAGGGGTACGCCGAGCCCCAGCACCGCTGGCGCCCCGAACCCCTCGTCGCCGGGGATGCGGTGCACTACGGCATGGCGCCGCTGGCCTGGGGCACTCTCAAGGCGGCGCTCTGGGCGCTGCTCTTCGCGGTGCCCCTGGCGCTCGGCGCCGCCATCCACTCCGCGCTCTACATGCCGCGGCGGCTGCGTGCCCGCCTCAAGCCGACCCTCGAGCTGATGGAGGCCCTGCCGGGGGTGGTGATCGGCTTCGTCGCCGGCCTGGTGCTGGCGCCCTGGGTGGAGCGTCATCTCGCCGGCGCCCTGGCCTTGGTGGTGACCCTGCCGCTGGGCGCGGTGGCTGCCGGCGGGCTCCGGGCGCTGCTGCCCGCCTTCCTGCGCGCGCGGCTCTCCCCGGGCTGGGCGGGGCTGTGGCTCGCGCCCTGGCTGCTGCTGGTGGGGAGCCTGACCCTGTGGCTGGCCCCCGCCCTCGAGGCGGGCCTGCCGGGGGGCGACCTGCGCGGCTGGCTCGAGGCGACCTGGGGGCTGGATGTCGCCTCGCGCAACGCCCTGATCGTCGGCCTGGCCATGGGCTTCGCGGTGGTTCCGGGCATCTACGCCCTGGCCGAGGATGCGCTCTCCGGCGTGCCCGCGAGCCTCGGCGAGGGCGCCCTGGCGCTGGGTGCCACCCGCTGGCAGACGCTGTGGCGGGTGGTGCTGCCGGCGGCCGGGCCCGGGATCTTCAGCGCGGTGATGATCGGCGCCGGCCGGGCGGTGGGCGAGACCATGATCGTGCTGATGGCCAGCGGCAACACGGCGCTGATGAGCCTGAGCCCCCTGGAGGGGCTGCGCTCGCTGTCGGCCACCATCGCCATCGAGCTGCCCGAGGCCGCCGTCGGCGCGACCCATTACCGCCTGCTGTTCCTGGCGGCGCTGCTGCTGTTCGCCTTCACCTTCCTGGTCAACACGCTGGCGGAGGTGGTGCGTACCCGGCTGCGGCGCCGCTATCGCCGCCTGGAGGGCAGCGCATGAGGCCCTTCCTGACCCGCCGTCGCGGCGAGGGCCCCTGGCCCTGGCTCGCCGCCGGCAGCGTGGCGCTGTCGCTCTCGATGCTGGCGGGGCTGCTACTGCTGCTGGCGGTGGGCGGCCTGGGCCACTTCTGGCCCGCCGAGGTGAGCGAGGTCACCCCCCGGGAGGGGGCGCCCTTCGCCGGCATCCCGGTGCGCGAGGAGCGGGTGGTGGGCAGCGAGCGCCGGGAGCGACTCTACTTCACCGGCAACCTCGACCTCGATGGCGAGCGCTGGCGCTGGATACCCCTGGACGCCATCGCGGCGCTGGAGGCGCCCCCCGAGCTGGTGGTGCTGGAGCGCCGCCGCTGGGGGGACTTCCTGGGCCACCTGGTGGCGCTGGAGGATGGCGGACGGCGCCACGCCGGCGCCGCCGCCTGGCCGGCGCTCGAGGAGCGCCTGGCAACCCTCGAGACCCTGCGCGACGAGCGCGACCACCTGCGTGACGCCGTGGTGGCGCCCCTGGTGCGTCGCCTGGAGCAGGGGGGCGACCCCGCGGCTGCCGCCGAGCTGGCGCGGGCCAACGCGCGGATCCGCGAGCTCCAGACGGCCATGCAGGGCGCCACCCTGGTGCTCGAGAGCGTCGACGGCCGGCGCCTCGAGCAGCCGCTCGCCGAGGTGCTGCGCGCCTGGCGCCCCAACGCCATGTCGCCGCCGCAGAAGCTCGCCGCCTGGGGCCGGGGCGTGTGGCGCTTCCTCTCCGAGGGGCCGCGGGCCGCCAACAGCGCCGGCGGCGTGTGGCCGGCGATCTTCGGTACCGTGATGATGGTGCTGCTGATGTCGGTGGTGGTCACCCCCTTCGGGGTGCTGGCCGGCATCTACCTCAACGAGGTGGCGCGCCAGGGGCCCTTCACCCGCCTGGTGCGCATCGGGGTGCGCAACCTCGCCGGGGTGCCCTCCATCGTCTACGGGGTGTTCGGGCTGGGGGTCTTCGTGCATGGCATCGGTGGCTCGCTGGATGCCTGGTTCTTCGCCGATTCGCTGCCGTCGCCCACCTTCGGCACCGGCGGCCTGCTGTGGGCCTCGCTGACCCTGGCCCTGCTGACCCTGCCGGTGGTGATCGTGGCCACCGAGGAGGGGCTGGCCCGGGTGCCCGAGCACCAGCGCGAGGGGGCCCTGGCGCTGGGTGCCACGCGCATGGAGATGCTCACCCGGGTGGTGCTGCCGATGACCGTGCCGGCCATGCTCACCGGGCTGATCCTGGCCGTGGCGCGGGCCGCCGGCGAGGTGGCCCCGCTGATGCTGGTGGGGGTGGCCAAGCTGGCGCCCCAGGTGCCGGTGGACGGCGAATTCCCCTTCCTGCATCTTGAACGCAAGTTCATGCATCTGGGCTACCACATCTACGACACCGCCTTCCATGGCGATGACGTCCAGGCCGCGATGCCGTTGGTCTACGCCACGGCGCTGCTGCTGGTGCTGGTGATCCTGGTGCTTAACCTGACTGCAATATTCCTGCGCCATCATCTCAGGGCGCGTCATGGGGTGGCGTCGCGCGCCTAGCGCCGGCCACCGGGAGAGAGCCTTGGAGTCCGTCTTCACCTCGTCGCCCGCCACGGCGGGCGGCCCGATCATCGACTTCGCCGCCGACGAGAGCTGCCTGGCGATCGAGGGGCTGAGCCTCGCCTACGGTGAGACCCCGGCGCTGCGCGATCTCACCCTGCGGGTGCCCCGGCATCGGGTGACGGCCTTCATCGGTCCCTCGGGCTGCGGCAAGTCGACCCTGCTGCGCGCCCTCAACCGGCTCCACGACCTCAACGAGGAGGTGGTGCGCCGCGGCGAGATCCGCCTGGAGGGGCAGGATATCCATGCCCCCGAGGTGGACGTGGCCGAGCTGCGCCGGCGGGTGGGCATGGTGTTCCAGGCGCCCAACCCCTTCCCGATGTCGATCTACGACAACGTCGCCTTCGGGCTGCGCCTGCAGGGTGGCCTGCGCAAGCGCCGCATCGACGACACCGTGGAGTGGGCGCTGCAGTCGGCGGCGCTGTGGGAGGAGGTCAAGGATCGACTGAGGGCCTCGGCCTGGACCCTCTCCGGCGGCCAGCAGCAGCGCCTGGTGATCGCCCGCACCCTGGCGGTGGGGCCCGAGGTGCTGCTGCTCGACGAGCCGGCCTCGGCGCTGGACCCGATCTCGACGCTGAAGATCGAGGAGCTGATCCGCAACCTCAAGTCGCGGCTCAGCCTGGTGCTCGTCACCCACAACATGCAGCAGGCGGCGCGGGTCTCCGACTACACCGCCTTCCTGCAGCGGGGCGAACTGGTGGAGTACGGCCCCACCCAGACCCTGTTCACCAACCCGCGCCTCGCGCGTACCGAGAACTACATCACCGGGCGCATGACCTGAGCGGTCCGGCCCCAAGGAGAGTCCCATGGACATCAGCAGCGATATCCACAGCCAGCACATCTCGCGGCAGTTCAACCAGGAGCTCGAGGAGCTCAAGACCCACCTGATGGCGATGGGGGGCCTGGTGGAGAAGCAGGTCCAGGACGCCGTGGCCGCCCTGCTCGAGGGCGACTCGGCGCTGGGCCGCCAGGTGGTCGACAACGACCGCGCGGTCAACGACATGCAGATCAAGATCGACGAGGAGTGCACCCAGGTGCTGGCGCGTCGCCAGCCCACCGCCTCCGACCTGCGCCTTGTGCTGGCGGTGATCCGTGCCGCCTCTGACCTGGAGCGCATCGGCGACGAGGCGAGCAAGATCGCCCGCAACGCCTGCGAGCTGATCGATTGCGACAACGGCAGCCGCGGTTTCGTCGAGGTGCGCATGATCAGCGAGCACGTGCGCCGCATGGTGCGCGACGCCCTCACCTCCTTCGCCCGCTTCGATACCGAGCTGGCGCTTAAGCTGGTGCATGAGGACGAGGAGGTCGACAACGAGTACCAGAGCGCCATGCGCTCGCTGATGACCTTCATGATGGAGGACGCCCGCTCGATCTCGCCGGTGCTCAGCCTGATGTGGATCCTGCGTGCCCTGGAACGCATCGGCGACCACGCCAACAACCTGGCCGAGTACGTGGTCTACCTGGTCAAGGGCATGGACATCCGCCACACCGATCCGGACGACCTCGACGCCGAGGCGATCGCCCGCAAGGGTTGACCGCGGCGAGCGATTGATCGTCAATGTGGCCGGCCACCGCCTCCCGCGGTGGCCGGCCTGTTTCGTTTCCGCCTGTCGCAAGGACACACCATGCTCGATGCCTTCACGGCCCTGGCCCGGGGGACCCGCCTGGTCTACGGTGCCGGCCTGCGCCGCTATGTCTTCGTTCCCATCGCCATCAACCTGCTGGTCTATGCCGCCATGCTCGGCTATGTGCTGGCCAACTTCGGCGGCTGGCTGGACCACTGGATGGGCATGGTGCCCGGCTGGCTCGCCTGGCTGGAGTGGCTGATCTGGCCGCTGTTCGTGCTCAGCCTGGTGCTGGCGGTGTTCTTCACCTTCACCCTGGTGACCCACCTGATCGCTGCGCCCTTCTACGGCTTCCTGGCCGAGAAGGTGGAGATCGCCGCCACCGGCCGTCCCCCCCTGGACGACCGTGGCCTGGCGAAGACGGCGGTGGACGCCCTGGGGCGCGAGATGGTCAAGCTCGCCTACATCCTGCCGCGCATGGCGGCGCTGTTCGTGATCAGCTGGATCCCGGTGGTCAACCTGATCGCTCCGCTGCTGTGGGCGCTGTTCTCGGCGTGGATGATGGCGATCACCTACCTCGACTACCCCATGGACAACAACAGGGTGAGCTTCGCCGACATGCGCCGGCGGCTGAAGGCGCGCTGGTGGCCGACGCTCACCTACGGCGGCGGGGTGACCCTGATCACCTGGATCCCGCTGGCCAACCTCTTCCTGCTGCCCGGGGCGGTGGCCGCCGGGGTGCTGATGTGGGACGGCCACTACCGGAACCTGCCGGCAAGGCGCTGACTCGCCTCAGCCGGCCGTGGCCTCGGTGAGGCGCGCGGCCGGGAAGAGACCGCGGAAGGTGGCGCCCTGGCGGGGGCGGGAGTCGATCTCGAGCCTGGCGTCGTGGCGCAGCAGCACGTGCTTGACGATGGCCAGCCCCAGGCCGGTGCCGCCGGTGGCGGCGCTGCGCCCCTTGTCGACTCGGTAGAAGCGCTCGGTGAGGCGCGGGAGGTGCACCGGGTCGATGCCCTCGCCGTCGTCGATCACCTCCAGGCAGGCGCCGTGGTCCGCGGCGGGGCGCCAGCTCAGGGTGATATGGCTGCCCTCGGGGGTGTAGCGCACGGCGTTGAAGGCGAGGTTGGAGAGGGCGCTGCGGATCTCCTGCTCGCTGCCCACCAGCGCGCGGGGCTCCCTGAGCTCCACCGCGATGACATGGCGACCGCCGGAGAGGGCCTCGGCGTCGCGCCGCACCGCCTCCAGCAGCGCCGCCATGTCCAGGGCAGCATGGTCGGCGCCGCCGCGGTCGATCTCCAGCCGCGAGAGCAGCAGCAGGTCCGCCACCAGGTTCTGCATGCGGGTGGTCTGCTCCTGCATGCTGGCCAGGCCCCGGGCGAGGCGTGGCGGCATCAGCTCGGCCTGGTCGGCGTAGGTCTCCAGGTAGCCCGACAGCACGGTGAGCGGGGTGCGCAGCTCGTGGGAGACGTTGGCCACGAAGTCGCGGCGCATCTGCTCCAGGCGGTGCAGGCGGGTGATGTCGCGGGCCATCAGCAGCCGCTCGTCGTCGCCGTAGAGGGTGATCTGGAACTGCAGCACCCTGCGCTCGTCGATGGGCGAGGCCAGGGTGAGAGGCTCGCGGTAGTCGCGGCGATGGAAGTAGTCGACGAAGCGCGGGTCGCGCAGCAGGTTGGTGATGTGGTGGCCGCGGTCCAGCGCCGGCTTGAGGCCCAGCATCTGTTCCGCGGCGCTGTTCCACCACTCCAGGTCGCCGTGGCGGTCGAGCATCACCACGCTGTCGCGCATCGCCTCGGAGGACTCCTGGATGCGCCGCAGGGTGTCGAGCAGGCGCTTCTGGGTCAGGCGCTGCCCCTTCTGGTAGCGGTAGAGGCGATCCATCAGGTCGCCCCACAGCCCGGCGGCGGCCGGCGGCTCGGACTGGCTGTCGTGGGTGATCCAGCGGTGCAGGGCGCGCAGCTGGTAGAGGTGGTAGCCGAGGCAGAGCGCCAGCCCCAGGGCCAGGCCGGCGCCGGGGGCGCCCAGCGGCCAGCCGGTCAGCAGGCCCAGGCCGGCCAGCAGGACCAGGCGCCACAGCTCCCGTCGCCAGAGCCTCACGTCAGCCCTTGGCGGAGAACCGGTAGCCGGTGCCGCGCACCGTCTGGACCAGGTGCTGGTGGCGCTCGCCCAGCGCCTTGCGCAGGCGGCGGATATGCACGTCGACGGTGCGCTCCTCGACGTAGACGTTGCCGCCCCACACCTGGTCCAGCAGCTGGCTGCGGGTGTAGGCGCGCTCCTGGTGGGTCATGAAGAACTGCAGCAGGCGGTACTCGGTGGGCCCCATCTCCAGCCCCCGGCCGTCGGCGCTGACCCGATGGCTGACCGGGTCGAGCACCAGCCCCTCGACCTCCACCGGGTCCTCGACGCCGCGCGGGGTGGTCCGGCGCAGCACCGCCTTGAGCCGGGCCACCAGCTCGCGGGGGGAGAAGGGCTTGGTGATGTAGTCGTCGGCGCCGGCCTCGAGCCCCTGGATCTTGTTGTCCTCCTCGCCCTTGGCGGTGAGCAGGATGATCGGCAGCTCGGCGGTGGTCTCCTCGCGCTTGAGGCGGCGCGCCAGCTCGATGCCGCTGGTGCCGGGCATCATCCAGTCGAGCAGCAGCAGGTCGGGCTGGTGATCCACCACCATGGCGTGGGCGGTCTGGGCGTTGTCCGCCTCGAGCACGCGATAGTCGGCCATCTCCAGCGCCACCGCGATCATCTCGCGGATCGGCGCCTCATCATCGACGATCAGTACGGTCTTGGCGGTCATCCGGTAGCCTCGGGTCCAGGGCAATTCGATGACGATCTCACCACGCCATTATGACACTGGCGTGACAGGGGCGCTCGGCCACAGGCTCAGGGCGACGCCGGCGAACACCAGCAGGCCCGACCAGTAGTTATTGAGGAAGGCGCGGAAGCAGGGCTCGCGCTCGCGCTCGCGGATCAGGTGGTGCTGCCACACGAAGGTGGCGGCCATGCCGGCCAGACCCAGCCAGAAGAAGCCGCCCAGCGCCAGGCGGGTGCCGGCCCAGGCCAGCAGCGCCAGGGTGACCAGCTGCAGCAGGCCGATCATGAAACGGTCGGCACCGCCGAACAGCACCGCGGTGGACTTGATGCCGATCTTGAGGTCGTCGTCGCGGTCGACCATGGCGTACTCGGTGTCGTAGGCCACGGTCCAGGTGACGTTGGCGGCGAACAGCAGCCACGCCTCCAGGGGCACCCGGCCCAGCACGGCGCCGAAGGCCATGGGGATGGCCCAGGAGAAGGCGGCGCCGAGGAACAGCTGGGGCAGGTGGGTGTAGCGCTTCATGAAGGGGTAGATGAAGGCCAGGATCACCCCGCCGATGGAGAGCAGCACCGTGAACAGGTTGGTGAACAGCACCAGCACGAAGGCCGCCGCCACCAGCAGGGCGAACAGCACCTGGGCCTCGCCCTCGCTGATGCGCCCGGTGGCCAGCGGCCGGTCCCGGGTGCGCTTGACGTGGCCGTCGAGGTGGCGGTCGGCGTAGTCGTTGACCACGCAGCCGGCGGCCCGCATCAGGTAGACCCCGCCCAGGAAGATCAGCAGCAGGCGGCGTTCCGGCAGGCCCTGGGCGGCCACCCACAGCGCCCACAGGGTGGGCCACATCAGCAGCCAGGTGCCGATGGGGCGGTCGAGGCGCGTCAGGCGCAGGAAGTCGGGGAGCCGGGCCAGGCCCGTGGGGCGCATCAGGGTGCGGTCCATCTCTACCTCGCGGCGGGTGTGGGGTGGGGGATGCGCGGACGGGACGGTGCCGGCGCCCCTGGGCATCGGGAACCCCAGAGCCTAGCGCGAAGGCAGGCCGAGGTCATCCGTCATGGCGTCGAGGAACCACTCCTGCACCAGCACCCGGAAGCCGCCGTGGCGGAACACCGAGCGGCGCCCCCAGGGCCCGCGGGCGGGGTGGAAGCCGGCGGGGTCCTCGGTCGCCTCGATCGCGCCGCGCTCGAGGTCGGGCTGGCGGAACAGCCAGGCCCCCAGGGAGCGCTCGCCGAGGCGCTCGAGCTCGTGGTCGGGCAGCCCCTCCAGCGGCGCCACCGAGCGCGCCGCCACCCAGGGGGCCTCCCCCAGGCAGAGCGCCACCTCGCGCAGCCACGCCTGGCGCCCCGGCGGCAGCCCCAGCGCCTGGGCCTCGTCGCGGCGCGGGGTGGCGATGCGCTGGTCGAGCAGCTGCACCCGGAAGGGACGCGGCCGCCCCGCCTCGGTGAGGCGCAGGGTGAGGGAGTCCCGCGCGCCGACCCAGCGTCGCCAGGCGGGACTCATGGCGGGATAGGCGGCGGCAAGCGGCCGCCAGCGCGGCGGGGCGGAGGGGTGAGGGGCTGACACCGTGGACTCCCTGTCCATCCTGAGGGGCGCCTAGTGTACCATGCGCCCCATTCCCTTCCCGACGAGGAGTCCCATGAGCGCTGCGCCCCTGACCATCCTCGGCAGCGGCATGGCGGGCCTCGGCCTGCTGCGCCAGCTGCGCGCCCTCGACGCCGAGCGACCGGTGACCCTGATCACCGCGGACGGCGGCGACGACTACTCGAAGCCCCTGCTCTCCACCGGCTTCGCCAAGGGCCTGGCGCCCGAGCGGCTGGCGGCCCGCGACGCCCTGGCGGTGGCCGACTCCCTCGACGCCGTGGTGCGCACCCATACCCGAGTCGAGGCTATCGACCCCGAGCGCCGCACCCTGCGCATCGGCGAGGAGCGGCTGCCCTTCGGGGAGCTGGTGCTGGCCACCGGGGCGGCGCCGGTAGCGCCCTTCGCGGTGCCCGAGGCGCTGGCCGGCCGGGTGATGGCGGTCAACGACCTCGACGACTACCGCGCCTTCCACGCCGCCGTGGCGGCCCTGGGGCGGCCGGCGCGGGTGGCGATCATCGGCGCCGG
>NZ_AXCA01000167.1:0-7312 GCF_000475415.1 Halomonas sp. PBN3
GCGGCGACTGGCGCGGAACTTTATGTTGGGCATGGCACTGTCTGGGTGAATGGCGATAATGGCTATATTGCCATGCAGGTCAGTGGGTTAGCCCGGATGTTGCATCGGGTTGGTCAGCAGCACCCAAATGCCAGGTTTGGTGGCGATGATGCCGCCCAGAGCTGGAAGTTGGCTATATATTGATCAATTTCCTGAGCTCAAGGCGCATTTCCCCCTACCCCCATGTGTTTTCTGTGCCGGGGACAGCACGCCGCGGCGCTATCCCGGCACCAGCTTGCTGGCCAGCTTCAGGAAGAGGTCCTGCTCCGGGTACTGGCTGCTCAACATCAGCCGAATCGTGCGCGTGTTGCGGGTGATGACAGCGCCGATCTTCAGCAGCTTCAGGCGGAGGGTGTTGACCTGGGCCTGGGCGAAGGCGGTGCGCTTGAGGTAGACCCGGCGCAGCCGCTCCAGCAGCAGGTAGGCCAACCCCGACAGCAGCAGTCGGTACTGGTTGGGCCACCATTCGTGGCAGCTGGTGCGGTCGGAGAACAGGAACTGCTGCTCCTTGATACGGTTCTCCATCTCGCCCCGAGCACAGTAGCGGTGGTCATAGAGCCACTCGGCGCTGCAGCCGCGCAGGCTGGTGACCACATAGCGGGTGTTGAAGCCACGCCGGCTGGTCTCGGACTTGACGATGACCTTTCGTCGACGCTCCTTCCAGCTCTTGGCAGCGTACTCGATGAAGCCGAAGACACGCTCCTTCTCCCAGGTCTTCTCGAAGCGGATGGCCGACGCGTAGTCGATGTTCAGAGCCAGCTTGGCCAAGCGCTTGTTGCCGGCGAGGCCGATGATGTAATCGACGCCGTGGCGGTCACACCAGTTGAGGATCAGTGGACGGCAGAAGCCGCTGTCGCCTCGGAAGACGATCTTCACCTCAGGCCACGCCTGGCGCAGCCGCCGGACCAACAGGGCGAGGATGGCACCGGCGTGGTGAGCGGCATCCAGCGAGGCCGGACGCAGATAGCTGACCAGCAGCTGGTCGCCACAGAATACGAACAGCGGCAGGAAGATGTAGTGGTTGTAGTAGCCGTTGAAGTGCCGCCCGAGCTGCTGGCCATGCACCCGATCGTCGGTGGCATCGAAGTCGAGGTAGAGCGGTTTCTTGGGTGGCCGCCGGAACGAGCGGATGAACTGCTCGATCATCTCTTCGTGGATGGTGATCGCCCAGTCCCGGTCGGCTTGCTGCTCGAAGCGGCACAAGGTGGACTGACTGGCCAGCACGCCATCGGTATCGACGGCGGTCTGCAGGGCGATATCGTGACGCAGGGCCTGGTGGTCATTGAGATCCTCATAGCCCAGCGCCAGGCCGAACACGCGCTGCCGGACCAGGGTTTCGGTGCGATGCAGGCAGCGCTGAGCGTCGCGCTCGTCGCTGAGCCGGCGAGCGACGGCGCGGGTCAGGCCCATCTCGCGATCGAGCTGCCGCAGCAGCAGGATACCGCCGTCGGAAGTGAGATCACCGCCATCGAAACGGGCGATGACCTGACGGCCTTTGCAGCGTGGAAAGGAAGCGGACGGCGTGGTACATTTTGTCATGGCGGCTGAGGCGGTTGGTTCTTGTGTAGGAGCTTGAATTATAACCGATTTTCAGCCGCCTTTTTCATGTCTTATGCAATATCCAGGTTAGAAGTGCTTCCGGGGGCCGGTCTCACGGATTCAGGATTAAGTTTAGGGTGCATCCAGTACTGGAAAATCTCCAGCAACAGCAACATCGTGGACGAACTGAAAAACCAAGGCGAAACGGTGGACGACGACACACTGGCACACAACTCATTATTGCCTTACAAACACGTGCTGCCCAAAGGCACTTATTTCATCAACAAAAAGGAAACGCAATCCCTATGAGACAAAGAAAACTTTGGCCCCACATTCCCGCTTGCCATGACGAAACATTGGCGTGGGAGGTTTGATGGAAGTAGTTCAGGCCTTCTGGTTGGGCATCATTCAGGGCATCACTGAATTTTTGCCGATTTCCAGCTCCGCGCATCTGATTCTGGCTCCGGTGTTGGTTGGCTGGGCTGACCAAGGTGTCGCTTTTGACTTAGCGGTACATGTGGGCACTTTACTCGCCGTGATGTTGTATTTTCGTCGCGATGTTGGAGATTTGACCAAGGACAGCGTTACTTCGCTGATTCAGCGACGCTTTATCGGACAAGGCCTGATGGCAGGCTACCTGGTTATCGGCACCGTTCCAGCTGCACTGGCCGGTTTGCTCTTGCTGGATCTGATTGACACCCAACTGCGTTCTGTCGCGATCATCTTTTTCACCACGTTAATTTTTGGCTTGTTGCTGGGCTGGGCGGATTGGTGTCCCAAACAGAGCCGGAAGATCACCACATTGACCTGGAGAGATGTGCTGTTAGTCGGTGCAGCCCAAGCACTGTCACTCGTTCCCGGCACCTCCCGTTCGGGTGTGACCATCACTGCTGGGTTGATGTTAGGCCTCAGTCGAGAGGCAGCAGCTCGCTTTTCCTTCCTTCTGGCCATTCCCATTACCGCGCTGGCCGCTTCCGCCAAATTGCTGGAGGTGGCCACTGGTGATATTGCAGTGGATTGGATCGCGTTCCTAGTGGGCGGACTGACCTCCTTCGCTATGGCGCTAACAGCCATCCACTTTTTTCTGAAATGGCTCAACCGCTTTGGGATGTGGCCCTATGTGGTCTATCGCCTGGGGCTGGCTGCCCTGATTTACTGGGTTCTGATGAGATAAGGAGTACGATGGTAATTGTTTCAGTGGCTATTCAGGGGCTTGGCACAATAGCTGGGAAAGCCTCCAGATTGGTCAGCATGAGGCTTAAATGGCCTGTAGTGTTTGCCATCGCTTCGGTGCTATCAGGATGTGATTCATTCGACAATCAGGTGCATAAGCTGAGTGGTGCCGCTCAGGGCACTACTTGGCATGTCAGCGTCTGGCAATCTGAAGGCATGGACGTTAACGCGCTCCAGCAACGGATCGATGCTGAATTCAATCGCCTGGATCGCTCGTTGTCGAACTACAAACCGGATTCAGATATTGAACGTTTTAACGTCACGGAGACTACCGCTCCGATTGATGACGGCTCCGAGATCGTCGAACTGGTAGAAGCCGCAAAGCAGGTCAGTCAAGCCAGCCAGGGGTGCTATGACCTGACCATCAAACCATTGTTTGATCTTTGGGGATTCTCGGGCCAAACGCTGACACCACCGGATCCGGCTACCCTGATGCAGCAGCTACAACACGTCGGTTTTAGCAAACTAGAAACCCCGACACCCACCCAACTGCGCAAAACCGACCCGCAGATTCATGTGGATATTTCCTCCATTGCTCAAGGCTACAGCGTTGGTCGGGTTGCCACCGTAGTGGAAGCTGCTGGGATACAGAACTATCTCGTGGAGATTGGCGGAGAGCTGCAAACCCGGGGGCATAAGCCGGACAGTTCTTCCTGGCGTATTGGCGTCAAGAGGCCTCTGCCCGGTGGTCGCGCAGCTGAGCGCGCAGGGTGTCGAGCTCCTCCGGCGTCACCTCGTAGTCGGCACGCATCACCTCGCAGAGCAGAGCCGCCGCGGCAAGCTCGAGGCTCGGCGCCTCGAGACCGGCACCACCCTCCCCCTCGGCGAGCATCTCCTGAAAGAATCGCTGGATATTGGCTAACACGGGTGTCTCCTTTCTCTTTACTAAGGCTGGGACCTGCCAGCCGCTCTCGGGTTCGCCAGCCCGTCGAGGTCAGACCCCTAAGTAGATTGAGGGGTCTGACCCCAAGGGGGCGGGGTTAATCGCGGCAGCGCCAGCGTGCCAGCAGGGAGAGCAGCGCCAGGCCCAGCAGCGCCGCCGCCGTCCAGCCCACCACGTCGACAACCTGGGGGAATGATGCCGGCGCTTCCACCGGACGGTGCTGAAGGCCGAACACCACGACACGCCCCAGGGCATAGAGCATCAGTGCCAGGCTGGCCAGGGGTAACAGGGAGTGACGCGCCGCCAGCCAGCGGGTGAGTGCCCAGGGCTCGCTGGGCGTCTTGGCCGACTGCCGGGTGCTCGTCTTACGCGGGGTCGCCGCCTTGCTGGCGGCCGGCTTCCTCGCCGCAGGCTTGCGGGCTCGCGGCTTGACCTTCGATTTGCCCGCCGCGGGGCCACCGCCCAACCAGCCCAAGGCAGCACGGCCCAGACGCCATAGCGCCCAGCCCAAGGTAAAGCTTACCGAGAGGGCGAGACCGCCCATCACCAGCACATACGCCATTGGCGATCCTTGTCGAACAACAAAAGGAGTATTGTGCCATAGCGTCGGCGAGCCTACTCCCGATGATGCTTGTGAGCGCGGCTCATCAGGTAGAGGGCCCCGGCCAGGGCCAGCACCGAGAGCGCCAGGTAGATGGCATCCAGCGGTGTCTCGAAGGTGATATCCACCACCGCGCGAAAGAACTCGATGATCACCGCCAGGATCACCACCCGGGCGATCTTGTCCTTGAGCTCATCGAAGGACGAGACATTGAAGGGGTTCGAGGCCGGGTGCGACTCGGCCGGTTCGATCGGCGACACGAACAGCCGATACACCCCCAGGCCGAAGATCAGCAGCACGATCGCCACCAGGTAGATGTCCACCGCCATCACCACGCTCGGCACCACCGTCTCGTGAATATCGGGCTGCCCGCCGACCAGGTAGTAGGTCGCGGCGGTCACGGTAAGCTTGAGAATATCCAGAGTACCGATGATGAACAGCACCAGTGCCCCCAGCAGGCTCGGCACCACCGCCAGCATCACCAGCAGCCGGCTGTTCCACAGGAAGCGCTCGAAGATGCGTTCATAGCGCTTGCCGCTGGTGGAAGGCACCGCTGTATCGGGTCGAGGTTCGGGAGGGGTGGGCTGGCTCATGAGGGCTCCTTGCGATAGTAGATCGAGGCCCAAGATAGCATTCATTCGGTGCAAAAAGCCCTCACCATCCGTCAGGATGCCCCAGTTTCCGTTATGACGTCGGGCACCTACCGCCATTACTTCGATGAACAGGGCAAGCGCTACAGCCATGTCCTGGATGCCCGCACGGGCAAACCGGTCACTCACAACACGGTCTCGGTCACTGTCACTGTCACTGTCATCAATGACAATCCAACCCTAGCGGACGCCTGGTCCACGGCCCTTCTCTGCCTGGGACGGGAATCCGGTATGCCGGCCGCGGATGATAATGGTATCGCCGCCTTGTTCATCACTACACACAATAACCAGTTCGAAGAAGCCGCAACCTATCGCTGGCAATCACTGAAAACAATAGAGATCCACTGATGTTGAGATTGTTTAAAATTGAAAACGGCCTGATCCACGAAATTAAATGCCCCCTCGAGGAGTTGGGTAGCCATCTGATCCAAGCCGACTGGATTGATGCCCACGAGCCGGATGAAGACGAACGTGCTCTCTTGCAACACATGCTGTGCACCGAGTTGCCCGAACCGGATGAAGTGGAAGAGATTGAAACCTCGGCCCGCTGCTTCGTGGACCAGGCCGGTATCCACGTCCACTCACTGTTTCTCGCCCAAAGCGAGGGTCGCCACACAACCGTATCCGTTGCCTGTATCCTTCAAAAAAATTGCTTGATCACCATTCGTGAAGGAGATTTGGCCGATTTCCGCCTGCTACGTATGAGAGCGCACAAGGGACAGGTGGAAGTGCAATCCCCACAAGACCTGTTGGTCACGCTGTTGGAGCAGAAAGTGGAGAACCATGCCGATGCTCTGGAAGATCTGCATCGCCAACTGGAAAAGATCAGTTATATGGTTCTAGAGGACGAGGAGTCGGAGTTGGAAGACGCCATCGGCAAACTGGCCCGCCTGGAGGACAGCAACGGAAAAATCCGCCTTTGCCTCATGGACACCCAACGGGATATTTCGTTTTTGCTGCGTCATCTAAAAACCCAACCGGAGCAGTCGGAAAGCCTACGTGAGATTATGCGCGATATCGAGACTCTCATGTCCCATACCACTTTTCTGTTCGATAAAATCAACTTTCTGATGGAGTCGACTCAGGGCTTTATTAATATCGAACAAAACCAAATCATCAAGACTTTCTCGATTGCTGCCGTAGTGTTCCTGCCGCCTACTCTCGTTGCCAGCATCTATGGAATGAATTTTGACTACATGCCGGAATTGAAGTGGTTGCTCGGCTATCCCTGGGCACTGGGGCTGATGGTTATGTCAGGCATCGCACCGTATTGGTACTTTAAACGTAAAGGATGGCTCTGATGGAAGGAAGCGAGCCGTAGGTGAAAATCGTTAAAGAATTTAAACTGGGTATCCTGATTAAATGGTTGACGATCCATTCTGATCCACCAAAGACTTAATCTCCCTAGAAGGTTGATAGATCGACGCCGCAGTTCTTCTCGACTCGGGGAAACCCCTGTTGTAGGTCATGGTGGCCTTGCCTAGGAACGGGGGACACCTTGGTCTGCGGCGCCTTCTGCTTGTGCTTGGTGGTATTGAATATTACGCACGCATCAGTGAATCATATCGAACAACCTCAGGCTGCCGTGTAACAGTGCTACAGAGACACCACTAGCCAATACCGCAAGGCTCATACCAACCAATACTGCAATCCCATCTTGCCTCGCGAGGCCTAGCGATAGAGCCAGAATCGCCAAGCCAGGCAAGGTATTTCCAAATGGGATGGGCAATGCAATCAGTAACGCCATAACAACAATAACCCCTCCGATAACTCGCATGGCCAAAGGGGACATCAGCCCGGCCAGACGGATGCTCAGGCGGCGTTCTAGCTTATCTATAAGTGGCGTAGCGCGCTGGAAGACTTGGCGCAGCACTTCTTGCCCAATACGCCGCTGAGCGATGAAAGACGGCAAGCGGACACGCTTTGCACCGACCACCATTTGCCCACCGAGCAGCGCAAGCGCCGAGCCGAATATCATGCCAGCTGGAATGCCTGGTGTCGGAATAATGGCTGGGATCGAAAAAATTAATAGAACGAGCCCAAGTCCACGATCCCCCAGAGCGCTCAGGATATCATTCAGCGTCGGACGCCCAGCTGGCAAACGGTCAGGCAGAACACGCAATGCAGAAGCCAGGCTTGAGTTGTCACCGCTCATGGCGAAATGGTTCCCGTCTCGTAAAGGTTAGGCCTTTAGGCTTACTAGGCGTGGTCAGTCGCTTCTCCCACTCTTGCCCCGCTTAGAGAAGCACACTGTCAATTAGACCGCTGAATCCTACAATAATCAATACGAGCCAAAGCGGAATTTTCCATGCTGACGATCTCGACCTTGTCGTGATCGGTCATGCTCCGCTTGGCCGGGTGGCGAAC